>JAHYJQ010000084.1 GCA_019429025.1 Trueperaceae bacterium
GGTCGCGCGCGACGTGCGGGTGGCGCCGCAGGTCGCGGTCGCGGTCGCCGTGGCGGTGCCCGTCCCGCGCGTGCAGGCGACGGTGGCGCCGCGGCCGGCCGCGCCGGCGGCGCCGGAGGTCGCGGCCGGGGCCGCCGCCGCGAGCGAGGTGGCGTCGCAGCGCGACGAGGACCTGGCGGCGGGGGGCGACGCGGCCAACCCGGGCCAGCCCGACGGCGCGCGCGACGATCCCAGCCCCGCCCTCGGCCTGGCGGCCGGGCCGGATCCGGAGGAGCTGCCGCCGGGCGCGCGGGCGGTGCCCTTCGAGCCGTTCGCGCGGCAGCTCGAGCGTCCCTTGGCCGTGATCGTCGACAACGTCGGCGGGGTCCCGCTCAGCGGCATCCGCCCGGCGTCGCTGGTGTTCGAGCTGCCCGTGGAGGCCGGGCTGACGCGTCTCATGCTGGTGTTCGACCGCACCGACCCCGAGCGCGTGGGGCCGGTCCGCAGCGCCCGCGCCTACTTCGTCGAGCTGGCCGAGCGCCTCGACGCGGTGCTGGTGCACGACGGCGGCTCGCCCGGCGCTTTGGCGGCGATCGCGGCGGGACCGATGCGCACGTTGAACGCGTACACCAGCGGCGACCTGTTCAGCCGCGGCGACGGCCGCGCGCCGTACAACCTCTACAGCGCCGGCGACGCCCTGCGCGCCGCCGTCAACCGCCTCGACCTCGCGCGGGGCCGAACGATCAGCGGGACGATCTACCGCCCGTCCCCGGAGGCCGCCGAGGTGACCGAGGTCGTGGTGGGCTTCGGCGGCGGGTACGTGACGGGCTTCCGTTACGAGCCGGGGCTGAACGCCTACCGCTGGCTGCGGGACGGCAGCGCGGCGGTCGACGCCGACGGCGAGGCCGTCGTGGTCGACGCGGTGCTCATCGGCGCGGTGGAGGCGCGCCCGTTCCCCAACGACCCGGAGGGGCGGCTGTCGGTCTCCCTGCGCGGTGGCCCGGCGACGCTCTACGCCAACGGCCGCGCGCTGGCGGGGCGCTGGGAACTGCGCGACGCGAGCGGGGTGTTCTTCGTGGGGGAGGGCGGCGAGGTCGTCGACCTGGCGCCGTTCAAGACCTGGGTGGCGCTCACGCCCGCCTATGGCGAGCGCGGCGAGTCCCGCTGATGCGCCGGACGGCGCGGGCGCTCAGGACGCTGCGGGCGTGTCGCCGTCGCGTGCCGGCCGCGCGATGAGCTCGTCGAAGAACAGGCCACGCATGCGGACGCGGTACCCCTGCGGTGCGACCTCGACCTCGAGGTAGGCGTACTCCTCGCCGTGGCCGTTGGTGTCCAGCAGGATCGCGCGGCCCTGGCTGGCGATGTTGACGCCGCCGCGGACCGGCGTGTGCCCGTAGATGCCCAGCCGGTAGGGCGTGCCCTCGAGCGCGTCGGCCTCCTCGTAGATCCAGCGGCGCCGGTTCTCCAGGTAGAAGCCGTGGTCGTAGGTGTTGTGCTCGGGCCTCGGACCCACGTGCGCCAGGTGCAGCCCCTCGATGGCGAGCTCGCGCGGCCAGCTGCCGATCCAGGCGCGCAGGTCGGCGGGCAGCTCGCCGCCGTAGGCGGCCTTCCACTCCAGGTGGCTGACGTCGTCCGTGCGCAGGGGGCCCTGCTCGTCGTCGATCGCGTTGTGGTCGTGGTTGCCGAGCAGCACGACCATCCGGTCCGCGGGCAGCGCGGCCTGGAAGGCCATCACCTCGCGCAGGAAGGTCTCCTGCGCGGCCTCGGCCTTGCGCAGGTGGCGGGGGTTGTGTTCGTCGTAGCGGCGGACCTCGGTGAGGTCGGCGTAGCGATCGCGGCTCTTGGCGTGCACCAGGTCGCCCAGCAGGACGAGGCGCACGTCCTGGCCGGGGTCGAGCAGGCGGTCGGTGGGGCGGTGCGCGTCGTCGGCGAGGTCGGCCTCGCGCAGGATGCGCCAGAGCTTGTCGGACTGCGCGTGGATGTCACCGACGACGACGAGGCGCATGGGGGCCGGCCGTCCCTCGGCTCAGCGCCTGGCGCGGGCTTCGAGGATGGGCAGCGGGTCGATCGGCGTGCCGGCGACGCGGATCTCGAAGTGGAGATGCGGTCCGGTGGCGACGCCGGTGGCGCCGACGCGAGCGATGAGGTCCCCGGGGGAGACGCGGTCGCCCACCGCCGCGACGAGCACCGATGCGTGGCCGTACCAGTACTCCGTGTCGCCGTTCTCGACGACGACGAGGTAGCCGTAGCCGCTCCGCCAGCCGGAATGCACGACGACGCCGGCCGTCGCCGAGCGGATGGGGTCGCCCGTCCGGCCGCCGATGTCGAGGCCGTTGTGCAGGTTGCTGCCGCCGATGGTGAGGCGGCGCCAGCCGAAGCGCGAGGTGATCTGCCCGACGAGCGGCCAGACCATGGCGTCGCCTCCCTGGGGCACGAACGCCGCGCTGCCCACGACGTCGCTGGCGACGCCGAGGTCGGGACCCGGGAGCACGCGGAGGACCTCGCCGACCGCCAGGCGGTCGCTCGTCAGGCCGTTGAGCGCCATGATCGCCGCGATCGTGGTGTTGTGCTGCCGCGCGATCTTCCACAAGTTGTCGCCCGGCGCGACCCGGACCTCCTCGGCGGCGGCGCCGCCGATGCTGGTCGTGGGCGCGCCGGTCGTGGCGTCGATCGCCGCGAAGCGCCCCGGGACGGTGAGCGCGAGGCCGACGCGCAGCGTCGAGTTCGCGGTCAGCCCGTTGGCCATCGCCAGGGCGTCGACCGTCGATCCGTGCGCGCGGGCGAGCGACCACAGCGAGTCGCCGGGCTGCACGTGCACGACGAGCGGCGGGGCCGGCGGGGCGTCGGCGTCGCGCGCCAGGTTCAGCACCTGACCCGGCCGGATGAGGGTGCCGTCGAGGTCGTTCCAGGCGATGAGCGCGTCGACCGTCAGGTCGTGGCTGAGCGCGATGTCGTACAGGGAATCGCCGCTGCGGACGACGTAGGTCGACGGAGCGGCGGCGGGGGCGGGGGATGCGGCCTCCGCCGCGGGCGCGGGCGCCATCATCTCCGCGGCGCTGGCGGCGGCCGTGGCGATCCTCATGCCCGGCAGGCGGAGCGCGGCGCCGGGCCGGATCGTCTCGCTGGCGAGCCCGTTCAGCGCCATCAGCGCGGCGGCCGAGGTGTCGTGCGCCCGGGCGATCGACCAGAGGCTGTCTCCCGGCTGCACCACGTACACGAGGGGGACCCCGGACTCGAACGCCGCCGCGGCGGTGGCCGCCGCGCCGGCCGAGGGCAACTCGAGGACCTGCCCGATGCTCAGGCGCTCGCCGTCGAGCCCGTTGGCGGCCATGAGGTCGGCGACGGTGGTGTCGAACGCACGCGCGAGCGACCACAGGCTGTCGCCGGACTGCACCGTCACCGTCTGCGCCGCCGCGTGACCCGCCAGCACGAGGAGCGACAGGGTGCACGCACGCAGCAAGACGCGAAGACAGGGCATCTCGGGGAGTTTATCAGAAGTCGAGGCGCGACGCTCTAGGACGGAGGTCCTTCGTGAAACTCCGCACAGCGTTCCACGGCGCGCCGCCGGTCGTACGGCGGTGGCGTCGAGATCAGGCGCGGGTCAGCGGCGGCCGCCCTCGGAGCCGTTGCCCGCGTCGTCCGTCATCGCGGCGAAGCGATCGGCGATCTCCCACTGCGCCCACGCGTAGGTATCGATGTCGTCGTCGTTCGCGACACCCTCGATGATGCGGGCCTCGAGACCCAAGACGACGCGCAGCAGCGTGTCGGTCGTCAGGTCGCGCAGCACGTGACGCATCTCCGGATCCTCTCCACCAGCGCCCACCGTCGAGCCCGGTGACGCGAAGATAGCCGGCGCGGGCTTACGGGAATCTGAACCTCCTGGAGGGCTCAGGGCACCAACCGCGTGCCCGCCTGGCCGACCTGCACGCGCGGCAACTCGCCCGGCGCGCGGCCGTCCGCGATGATGGCGGACGGCGCGCCCCGCGCGAGGGCGGCCAGGGCGGCCTCGACCTTGGGGATCATCCCGCCGGCGATGCGGCCGTCCGCGATCCTGGCGTGGGCGTCGGCGGCCGCGAGCTGCGCGATCCGGCTCTCCGGATCGGAGGGGTCGTCGAGCACGCCGGCGACGTTCGTCAGGAACACGCACGGCGCGGCGAGCGCCGCGGCGAGCGCGCCCGCGACGTCGTCGGCGTTGACGTTGAGCGGCGCTCCCGCCTCGTCGACCGCGAGGCAGCCGACGACCGGCGTGAGCCCGTGCGCCAGCAACGCCTCCAGCGGCTCGCGCCGCACCCGCAGCATGCGACCGACCTCACCGAGGTCGGCGACCTCACCGAGGTCGGCGACCTCGTCGGCCCCTTTCGGGCCAGCGTCGAAGCGTTCGGCCACCAGCAGGTTCGCGTCGCGCCCCGTGAGGCCGATCGCATCGCCGAGCTCCGCCGCCAGGCGCTTCCCGAGCAGCGTCAGCGCCTGCTCGACGATGCCCAGCGCCTCGGGCGTCGTGACCCGCAGGCCCCGCACGAAGCGGCTGGTGATGCCCGCGGCCGCCAGGGCGGCCTCGATGTAGGGCCCGCCACCGTGGACGAGGACCGGGCGCCCGTCCGCCGCCCGCAGCGAGCGCACGTCGGCCAGCACGCGGGCCCGTTCGGTCGCGTCCGTCATGGCGTTGCCGCCGTACTTGATCACCCACATGGCGCGAGCGTACGGCATCCGGGTAGGCGGGGTGCGGCGTCGCCGGCCCTCGCCCCGCCACCGGCGCCGGCGCCGGTGGCGGGGCGTCGTCCGCGTGACCGCCCAGGTGCCCGGGCGCTAGACCTCCAGGTACCCCTTGGGGCTCCGCGACAGCACCTCGTGCCCGCCCTCGGTGACCAGCACGAGGTCCTCGATGCGCAGGCCGCCGACGCCGGGGCGGTAGACGCCGGGCTCGATGGTGACGAGCATCCCCGGCGCCAGCACGTCGGTGGAGCGGGACGACAGCGACGGGCCCTCGTGGATCTGCAGGCCGACGCCGTGCCCGAGCGAGTGGACGAAGAGCTCGGCGATCCCGGCCTCGGCGAGGCGGCCGCGGGCGACCTGGTCGGCGTCGACGCCGGACAGCCCCGGGCGGATGGCCGCGACGGCCGCCTCCTGCGCCTGGAGGACGGCGTCGAACCAGCCGCGCAGGGGCTCGGCGACCGGACCGATGCCGACCGCGCGGGTCATGTCGGCGTGGTAGCCGTCGACGCGCGCGCCGAAGTCCAGCGTGACGAGGTCGCCGCGCTCGAGCACGCGGCCGCTGGCGACGCCGTGGGGCATCGCGCTGCGGTGGCCGCCCGCGACGATCACGTCGAAAGCCATCCCCTCGCCGCCGTTCTGCCGCACGAAGCGCTCGAGATCCAGGGCGACGTCGATCTCGCGCACGCCGGCCCGCAGCGTGCCCTCGAGCACGTGCGCGAAGGCGGCGTCGGTCAGCCGGGCCGCCTCGCGCAGGCGGTCGATCTCGTCGGGGGACTTCACCAACCGCAAGGCGCGCGTCAGCCCCTCGGTGGCCAGCGGCGGGGCGCCGAGCCGCTCCTCGATGTCGCGGGCGGCCTTCCACGTCAGGTGATCGGCCTGCACGGCCAGGCGGAGCCCGGCGACGCGCCCGAGGATCTCGTCCAGCTGGCGGTGGCCGCCGGCGATGAGGACCTCGATCGCCGACTCCTCGGCCGCCTGGGCGGTGTAGCGGTCATCGGTGATCAGCGTGGCGGCGTCGGGCGTGACGACGGCCTTGGCGTCCTCGGGGGTCGTGAAGCCGGACGCCCAGCGGACGTCGGCCGGGGCGGACAGGAGGACGGCGTCGGCGCCGAGCTCGCGGAGCCGCGCCCGCAGGCCGGCCAGGCGCGCCTCCACGGCCGGCCGCCGGGAGGTCGCCGGGTCGTTCGTGGGGCCGCCGGCGCCGGCCTGTGGGTCGCTGGTCACACGCCGGCGCGGGCCGCGCGGGCGATCGCCAGGTACGAGTCGCGGTCCAGGCTCGCGCCGCCCACGAGGCCGCCGTCGATGTCGGCCTGCGCGAACAGCTCGGCGGCGTTGCCGGGCTTGACGCTGCCGCCGTAGAGGACGCGCACCGCGGCGCCGGTCTCGCCGAAGAGCTCGTGCAGCACGTGGCGCGCGAGGGCGCACATCGCCTGCGCGTCGGCGGCCGTGGCCGTGCGGCCGGTGCCGATCGCCCACACCGGCTCGTAGGCGACGACCAGCTCATTGGCGCGGGCCGGCGACAGCCCGGCGAGCGAGCCGCGCAGCTGGGCGACGACGACGTCCTCGTGCCGGCCGGCGGCGCGCTCCGCCTCGAGCTCGCCGACGCAGACGACCGGCACCATGCCGGCCGCCATGACCGCGGCGGCCTTGGCCTGCACCAGCGCGTCGCTCTCGCCGTGGTCGGCGCGCCGCTCGGAGTGGCCGACGACGACCGTGCGGGTCCCGACGTCCTTCAGCATGGTGGCGGACACCTCGCCGGTGTGCGCGCCCTCGGCGTGGGCCGAGACGTCCTGGGCCCCGAGGGCCACGGCGGTGTCGCGCAGGATCGGCGCGAGGGGCGCGAGGTGGGTGAAGGGCACGTGCAGGGCGAGGTCGACGCCGCGGACCGGGTCGCTGACGAGGTCCTCGAGCAGGGCACGCGCCCAGGTGGTGGCCTCGGAGGCCGTGGTGAACATCTTCCAGTTGCCGGCGATCAGGGGGGTGCGCATGGCCCCAGGGTACCGCGCGGGTTCCGGGCGCGCGTCCCCCTGGGCGTCGTGGGGGTTCGTGGCGGCGTCGCGAAACGGTCCGCCGTCGCGGCCGCGACCGTCAGCGCATGCGGGGGTCGAGCGCGTCGCGCACCGCGTCCCCGAAGAGGTTGAAGCCGATCACCGAGACCGTGATGGCGATGCCCGGGAAGGTGGCCAACCACCAGGCGACGCGCATGTAGCGATGTGCGGACGACAGCATGCTGCCCCAGCTCACGTCGGGCGGCTGTATGCCTAGGCCCAGGAAGCTGAGCGCCGCCTCCGCGATGATGGGCGCCGAGATGTTGAGCGAGGCGTACACGACGATGATCGGCAGCACGTTCGGGAACACGTGCCGCGACACCAGGCGCACGGGGCTACCGCCCAGCGCGCGGCCGGCCTGGACGTAGTCGCGTTCCCTCAGACTCAGCACCTCGGCGCGCACGAGGCGGGCGAACTGGGGCCAGCCGACTACCGAGAGCGCGATCACCACGTTGATCAAACCCGTGCCCCAGATGGCCATGATCGCCAGCGCCAGGAGGATTCCCGGGAAGGCGATGAAGACATCGGTGATCCGCATGAGCAGGGCGTCGACGGCGCCGCCGGCGAAACCGGAGACGAGCCCGACGAACACGCCGATCATGGCGCGGAACGCCACCACGCCGATGCCCACCATCATCGAGACGCGCGCGCCGTACACGAGACGGCTGAACACGTCGCGGCCGAGGTCGTCGGTGCCGAGCCAATGCTCGGGACTAGGCGGCCGCAGGCGGTTGGTCAGCACGATGTAGGCCGGGTCGTGCGTCGCCAGCCAGGGCGCGAAGAGGGCGGTGAACGCGAAGACGAAGACGATCGTGGCGCCGACGATGGCGAGCGGACTCTTGGCCAGCCGGCCGAGCGCCTCGCGCGCCAGCGAGGTGCTGCGCGCCTGCTCTTCGGGGCCGCCCAGGAGCGTGCCGGGCACCGGGTCGCTCACGGCGCCGCCTCACGCATAGGAGATCCTCGGGTCGAGCCAGCCGTAGATCAGGTCGACGATCAGGTTGATGAACAGGAACAGCAGCGCGAACATCAGCAGCGTCCCCATCACCATCGGGATGTCGCGCTGCAGCATGCTCTGGTACGCGAGGCGGCCGACGCCGGGGTAGGCGAAGACCTGCTCGACGATCACCGTGCCGCCCAGGCGGTAGCCGAGCTGCAGGCCGACCACGGTGGCCACAGAGATCATCGCGTTGCGCAGGCCGTGCTTGTAGACGACCGTGCTCTCGCGCAGCCCCTTGGCCCGGGCCGTTCGGATGTAGTCCTGGCGGATGACCTCGAGCATGGTGCTGCGCGTGACGCGCATCACCTCGGCCATCATGCTGGTCCCCAGGGTGAGGGCAGGCAAGATCATGTGCTCGATGCCGCCGCGGCCGGAGACCGGCAGCCAGCGGAGGTGGTACGCGACGAGCAGGATTAGCATGATGCCGACCCAGAAGTTCGGCATCGACAGCCCCAGCAGGCTCCCGACGCGGGCGACGTTGTCGCCCCAGGAGTTCTGCCTCACGGCGCTGATCACCCCCGCGGGTACGGCCAACAAGATGCTCAGCAGCATGCTGGCGAGCGCCAGCTCGACGGTGGCGGGCAACCTGTCCAGCAGCTCCGGCAGCACCGCGCGCCGCCGGTAGAGCGAGGTGCCCCAGTCGCCCTGCACCACGCCCCAGACCCACTCGCCGTACTGCACGACCAGCGGCCGGTCGAGGCCCAGCGCGCGCCGGATGTCCTCGATGTCCTGCGCCGACGCCTCCTCGGGCGCCAGCAGCTGTGCCGGGTCGCCGGGGATGAGCCAGATCAGGAAGAACACCAGCAAGGAGACCCCGAGCAGGGTCGGGATCATCTGCAGCAGACGGTTGACGATGTAGCTGAGCAAGTTCGGGTCCCGATCCGCGCTACCGGGGACGTGGCAGGGGGGCAACGGCTCCTCGGTCGATGGGCGTGCACGGCTCGTGCGAACTTCCGTGCCGACGCCGCGGGCGCGGTACGCGCGGCGTCGGCACGAGGGTGACGAGCGTCAGTTGAGCGTGGCCGACCTCAGGTCGCGGAAGTAGAAGTAGCCATCGTACTCGAAGCCCTGCAGTCGCGGGCTCTTGGCAGCGACGGTCTCCGGGTAGAAGATGTAGACGTACGAGGCCTCCTCGACGATGATCTTCTGCGCCTCGCTGTAGAGCTCGCGGCGCACCTCGAAGTCGGGGTTGGTTCGTGCCGCGTCCAGCAACTCGTCGACCCGCTCGTTCGCGTACTGCTGCCGGTTGGCGCCGGCAGGGATCCAGTTGTCGGAGTGGAACTGCCGGTAGAGGCCGCGGTCGGGGTCGGTCTGGGCGCGCCAGCCGCCGATGAACACGTCGACGAGCCCCTCGAGCATGTCGGCGTACAAGGCGCCCCATTCGCGCTCGCGGATCGTCACGTTGATGCCGACCTTGGCGAACTCCTGCTGCAGCACCTCGGCCATCTGGCGGCGGGGTGCGCTGCTGACCTCGATCACGATGTCGAAGCCGCTGGCGTGACCGGCATCGACCAGCAGCGCGCGGGCGCGCTCGACGTCGAAGTCGAAGTGCTCGACGTCGGGCTCGTGCGCCCATGACTGCGGGATGATCGGGGTGTAGGCGACCAGGCCGACGCCGTACAGCAGCGACTCGACGATCGCCTGCCGCGGCACCAGGTAGGCGATCGCCTGCCGCACGCGCACGTCGTCGAAGGGCGGGCGCTGGGTGTGCAGGAAGATGTAGTCGAAGCCCGTGCCCGGCCGGCGCATGACGTCGATGTCGGGGTCCATCTCGAGGCGCTCGACGTCGAGGTCGTCGATGAGGTCGATCGCCTGCACGCCGCCGGTCTCGAGCTCGATCGTGCGGGTGATGGGGTCGGGGATGGGCCGGATCCGGACCTCGTCGATGCTGGGCGCGCCCTCGAAGTAGTCGGGGTTGGCTCTCAGGCGGATGTACTCACCGGTGCGCCACTCCTCGAACACGAAGGCGCCGGCGCCGATCGGGTTGTTGGCGATGTAATCCGAGCCGTGCTCCTCGGCGTAGTGCATGGGCACGATGCCGACGTTGAGGTAGTACAGGAACGGGGCGTTGGGCTGCTCCAGCGTCATGACGACCGTGTAGTCGTCCGGGGTCTCGATGCTGACGATGTCGCGGTAGAAGCCGATGTTGCGGGCACCGAAGTCCGGGTCGCGCATGGTGTCGTAGGTGTACTTCACGTCGGCCGAGGTGAGCTTCACACCGTCGTGGAAGTAGACGTCGTCGCGCAGACGGAACACGTAGGTGCGGTCGTCGGGATTCTCGATCGCGGTGGCGAGCACCGGGGCGATGTTGAGGTTCTCGTCCCACTCGAGCAGGTTGGCGTACACGAGGTGCGTCACCTGGGCCGACGAGACGTCGGTGGCGTGGCGCGGGTCGAGGGTGGTGGCCTCTTCCGACACGCCCACGACGACATTGTTGGCCACGGCGAAGCCGACGACCAGAGCCAGGACGGCGGCCAGGATGGCCGTGCGTATCCTCGCGCTTCGCGTTGATGCGGCGGACGACTTCATCGAACACCTCCTGCTGGACGGGAGCGGGGCCCATGACGTCCCGCGTCGACGCGCAGGCGTGAGGGCAGGACCACGGTTCGTTCCAGGTGAGGGTACCGATGTCGCCCGCACCTGTCAAACCTCGAGGCGTCCCATTGGGCTCCGCGAGAGCACCTCTCGGCGGTCTCCGTGACCAGCACCACAGCTCTCGTGAACGTCGAGGCCAACGCCATGCCCCACCGGCCAACGCGAAGATTCGGCCCCGCACGCGGTGCGTGCGGGGCCGAGGTGTTCCGAGTGCGTGGGGCCGGTTGCCGATCAGGCCTGGGCGGCTGCGGCGGTGGCCTTGCCGCGGCGCGAGGCGCGCTTGCCCCCGGTCAGCTTGCGCTCGAGGGCCGCGAGGCCGCCGACCAGCGCGTGTTCGAGCACCTGATCGAGGTCGTCGACCTCGTGCAGCGACAGCGACTTCTTCATCGGCGCCGCGATGTCCTTCATGTCGGCCTGGTTCTTGGCGGGGTAGATGACGTGCTTGATGCCTGCGCGCTTGGCGCCGAGGATCTTCTCGCGCAGGCCGCCGATCGGCAGGACGCGGCCGCGCAGGGTGACCTCGCCCGTCATCGCCACGTCGCGCCGAACCGGCACGCCGGTGAGCGCGCTGATCAGCGACGTCGCCAGCGCGACGCCCGCGCTCGGCCCCTCCTTGGGCGTGCCGCCCGAGGGGACGTGGATGTGGATCTCGGCCTCGTCCAGCAGCGTACGCGAGATGCCGAAGCGCTCCGCGTTGGCCTTCGCGTAGGTCAGCGCCGCGCGGGCCGACTCCTTCATCACGTCGCCCAGCTGGCCCGTCAGGACGAAGCCCGACTTGCCCTGGGTGACGCTGGTCTCGACGAACAGGATGTCACCGCCCACCGGCGTGTAGTACATGCCGGTGGCGACGCCGACGAGGTCCTCCTCGTTCTCCGACTCCGGGGTGAAGCGCTCGGCGCCCAGGTAGCCTTCGAGCGAGCGCTCGGTGAGGCGCACGCGCTTGGCGTCGCCGTCCGCGATCCTGCGGGCCGCCTTGCGCACCAGCGTGCCGATCGTGCGCTCGAGCTGGCGCACCCCGGCCTCGCGGGTGTAGGCGGTGATGACGCGCGACAGCGCGCCGTCGGTGAGGGCGAACTGGCTCGGCTTGAGGCCGTTCTCGGGCAGCTGCCGCGGCAGCAGGTAGCGCTTGGCGATCTCCTGCTTCTCGAGCTCGACGTAGCTGGAGAACTCGATCGGCTCCATGCGGTCGTAGAGCGCGTCGGGGATCTGCTGCACGTAGTTCGCGGTGGCGATGAAGAGCACCTCGGAGAGGTCGAACGGCACGCCCAGGTAGTGGTCGACGAAGGTGTTGTTCTGCGCCGGGTCGAGCACCTCGAGCAGGGCCGAGCTGGGGTCGCCCTGGAAGGAGACGCCGAGCTTGTCGACCTCGTCGAGCAGGAACACCGGGTTCTTGGTGCCGGCCTGGCGGATGCCCTGGATGATGCGCCCGGGCATGCTGCCGATGTAGGTGCGTCGGTGGCCACGGATGTCGGACTCGTCCCGCGCGCCGCCGAGGCTGATGCGGACGTACTCGCGGCCGAGGGCCTTGGCGATCGACTTGGCGATCGAGGTCTTGCCGACGCCGGGCGGTCCCGCGAAGAGCAGGATGGGCCCCTTGTGGATCTCGGCGGGGTCGAGCTCGCCGGCGGC
>JAHYJQ010000085.1 GCA_019429025.1 Trueperaceae bacterium
GGGCGGAGACGCCGCCGCCGGCGTCGAAGGTGACGGGGCGGTTCGCCTGCCGCCGCTCGAGGCGCTGGTCGGTCTGCACCTGGACGCGGAAGAGCAGCTTGGCGACGTTCAGGCGGATGGTCGACTTCATCTCCTCGAACAGGTTGAACGCCTCGAAGGCGTACTCCTGCAGCGGGTTGCGCTGGCCGTAGCCGCGCAGGCCGATGCCCTGGCGCAGCACGTCCATCGCGTGGAGCTGCTCCTTCCAGTGCTGGTCGACCACCTGCAGCACGATGAAGCGCTCGAGCTCGCGCAGCAGTGGCGCGCCGAGCTCGGCCTCGCGCGCGGTGTAGGCCGTCTCGATGGCGGGCACGAGCGCCTGCGTCGCCTCGTCCGGCGGGGTCTCGCGCAGGGCCTCGAAGTCGAAGTCTTCGATCTGCGGCACCGCCTCGAGGACCGCGGTCCTGAGGGCGGGCACGTCGCGCTCCTCGGGCTCGAGCTCGGGGTTGAGGTGGCGCTGCACCTGGGCGTCGACGTACTCCGCGATCATGTCCTGCACGTCGTCGGAGATGTCGTTGCCGAGCAGGATCTCGCGGCGCTGGAGGTAGATGACCTCGCGCTGCTTGCTCATGACGTTGTCGAAGTCCAAGAGCTGCTTGCGGATGCCGAAGTTGCGGTCCTCGACGCGCTTCTGGGCGCGCTCGATGGCGCCGGTGACCATCTTGGCCTCGATCGGCGCGCTGTCGTCCATGCCGAGTCGGTCCATCATGCCCAGCACCCGCTCGCTGGCGAACAGGCGCATGAGGTCGTCCTCGAACGATACGTAGAAGCGGCTGCTGCCGGGGTCGCCCTGGCGCCCTGCCCGGCCGCGCAGCTGGTTGTCGATGCGCCGCGACTCGTGGCGCTCGGTCCCGATGATGTGCAGGCCGCCCAGCTCGACGACCTTGACGTGGTCGCGTTCGGCCTCGTCGCGCAGCTGCACGATGCGCTGGAAGATGCCGTCCGGCAGCCCCTCGAGCCGCCGGGCGTGGTCGCGCGCCTCGTCCTCGCGGTGGAGCATGATCGCCTTGATGAAGAGCTCGGTGTCGGAGTCGTAGCGGTCGAAGCCCTCGCGCTCGAGCAGCTGGCGCGCCAGCGCCTCGGGGTTGCCGCCGAGCACGATGTCGGTGCCGCGGCCGGCCATGTTCGTCGAGATGGTGACGGCGCCGATGCGGCCCGCCTGCGAGACGATCTCGGCCTCGCGCTGGTGCTGTTTGGCGTTGAGGACCTGGTGCTTGACGCCCTTGCGCGTCAGCATCTTCGACAGCCGCTCGGAGGCCTCGATGGTCACGGTGCCCACCAGGATCGGTTGGCCCGCCTTGTGGACCTCGACGATCTCCTCGACCACTGCGGCGTACTTGCCTTCCTGGGTGCGGAAGACGACGTCCTCGTGGTCCTTGCGGATCATCGGCTTGTTGGTGGGGATGACGAGGACGTCGGAGCGGTAGATCTCCTGGAACTCCTTCTCCTCGGTCTTGGCGGTGCCCGTCATGCCGGCGATCTTGTCGTAGAGCTTGAAGAAGTTCTGGTACGTGACGGTGGCGAGCGTCTGGTTCTCGCGCTCGATCTTCACGCCCTCCTTGGCCTCGATCGCCTGGTGCAGGCCCTCGCCGAAGCGGCGCCCCGGCATGAGGCGGCCGGTGAACTCGTCGACGATGACGATCTGGCCGGCGTCGTCCTTGACGTACTGCTGGTCGAGCCGGTAGTGCTCCTTGGCGCGCAGGGCCTGGCGCAGCATGTGGCCGTACTCCATGTTGGCCGTGCCGAAGATGTCCTCGACGCCCAGGGCGTCCTCGGCCTTGGCGATGCCCTGCTCGGTGAGGTGGATGTCCTTGGTCTTCTCGTCGGTCGTGTAGTCGCCGGTGGGCGGCGTCTCCTTGTCCTCCGAGGACTCGCCGCGCTGCAGGCGGGTCGCGAGCTTGGCCATGACGTAGTACTTGTCCGTCGCCAGCTCGGCCGGGCCGGAGATGATCAGCGGCGTGCGCGCCTCGTCGATGAGGATCGAGTCGACCTCGTCGATGATCGCGTAGTGCAGCGGGGTGTCCTCGCGCAGCACCAGCTGGTCGGGGCGGAAGGCCATGTTGTCGCGCAGGTAGTCGAAGCCGAGCTCGCTGTTGGTGATGTAGGTGACGTCGCAGCGGTAGGCGTCGCGACGGGCGGCGGCGTCGGAGCCGTGCTCGATCACCCCGACCGTCAGCCCCAGGCCGCGGTAGATGGGACCCATCCACTCCGCGCCGGTGCGCGCCAGGTAGTCGTTGGTGGTGACGAGGTGGCTGCCCTTGCCGGTGAGGGCGTTGAGCGCGAGGGCGAGCGGGGCGACCAGCGTCTTGCCCTCGCCGGTCTTCATCTCGGCGATCTTGCCGTAGTGGAGCGCGGCGCCGCCGACGAGCTGGACGTCGTAGTGGCGCAGGCCGAGGTGGCGCTTGGCGGACTCGCGCGTGAGGGCGAAGGCCTCGGGCAGGAGCGCGTCGAGCGTCTCCCCGCCGCCCTGGTGGCGGCGTCGCAGCTCGGCGAACGCGGCCGCCAGGTCGGGCGTCTCGGCGGCGCGCTGCTCGAAGTCGTTCGTGCGGCGCACGACCTCGTTGTCGAGGCGGCCGACCTCGCGGTCGTTCTGGTCGAACATCTTCTGGATGAATCCGAACATCGGAGGGACCCCTTCGCTGGCGGCGGGCGTCAGGCCGGCCGCCGTGGGCGCCAGGCAGCGGGGTCGCTCGACGGAGGGACCCCGTGGGGCCAGCACAAGGCCCGGGCGCGACTTGCGAGTCTAGCACGGCGCCGCTGCGAGCCCCGTCAGCCGCCCTGCGGTGGCTCCGCGTGGGGCACGCGCACGATCGTCAGGGCGTTCGACCCGTAACGACGCACCTCCGATGGCACCGGCGCGCCGCCCAGGACCAGCTCGGGCGCCATGCCGCTGGGGTGCTGCAGGACGTAGAGCCCGCCCGGGCGGACGCAGCCGCTGTCGAGGATCGCCTGGAAGATGGCGGGGAGGTCGTCCGGGTAGGGGGGAGAGGCCGAGCACACGTCGACGCGGCCGCGCAGCGCGCGGGCGGCGGCGAGCGCGTCGCCGAGGCGCACGTCGACGGCGAGGCCGAGCGACCGGGCGTTGCGGCGCACGACGTCGGCGGCCTCGCGCGAGCGATCGACGCAGATCGCGCGCCAGCCGCGCGACGCCGCCTCCAGCCCGAGGGCCCCCGAGCCGGCGAAGAGGTCGAGGAAGGTGCCCCGTTCCGTGAAGGCCAGCATGTCGAACAGCGCCTCCCGCACGCGCGAGGGCGTCGGCCGGGTGCCCTGGCGCGGGATCGCGAGCGGCCGGCCGCGGGCCGAGCCGCCGATGATGCGGGGTCGTGGCATGCCGTTGAGGATACCGGGCGGCGGTAGCATGCGGCACCTTGATCCGCTCGCTGACCCCCGACGAGCTCCCCTGGTTCCTCGCGCGCTCCTTCGCCTACCTCGGGCACCGCGATCCGTGGGGCATGGCCCAGCGCAGCGTGGCGCGTCTGCGCGACGTCCGTCGCGACGCGGCGCGGGCCTGGGTGCTCGAGTCTGCGCCGGGCGTGACTGCGCCCGCGCCTGCCTTGGGCGCCGCCGAGGCGCCCAAGGCAGGCGTGGTCGCGTGGCCGCCCGACCCCGACCGCGACGACCCGACGCTGCGGTTCGCCCAACCCTGGCACGACGGCGACGACCCGACGCCGTTCGCCGAGCTCGTCGCCGAGCTGCTGCGCCGCCAGTCGCACGAGGCGGCCGAGCTCGACCTCTCGGCCCTCGGGCCCGGCCGCGCCGCGACGCTCGGCGCGGCCCTGGCGCCGCTGGGCTTCGAGGGCGACGGGCTGCGCTCGCTGGGCTTCGAGCTGGCGGAGACGCCGCCGCTCGGCCGCCCGCTGGTGCTCGAGGGGTGGCGCCTGGCGGCCGACGCCGCGTTCCGCTCGTTCGTCGCCGAGGCGGAGGGGGTCCCGCTCCGCGAGGGGCGCTGGGCGTGGCTCAAGCGCGCCCACGGGCCGTTCACGCCCGACCTGTGGTTCCTCGCCTACGAGACGCTGGACCAGCCGCCGGTCGGCTACGCCCTGGCGGGCCGCCGGCGGGGCGGCGTCGACGGTGAGCTGGCGCTCACGGCGGTGGGCGTCGCCCAGGCGCACCGCGGCTCGACCGAGATGCTGCGGCGGCTCCTGCTCACCCTGCTGCACGAGCTGGCGGCCGAGAGCCCGGTGGGTCGCCTGCGGGCGGAGTTCTCGACGACGGACGCCAAGCTCGTGGCGATCATGCGCTCGATCGGCTTCGAGGTCGGCGACGTGCGCCCGGTGCTTCGGCGGCTGCCGGCCTGAACGGGCACGCGGGGCGACCGGCCCGGGGGAGCCGGCCTGGGCGGCGTGCCCTGCGCTAAGGTGGTCGCCATGAACCTGCTGATCCGTTGGGCCCTCAACGCCGCCGCCCTGTGGCTGACCGTGCAGTTGCTTCCCGGCGTCACCATCGCCGCCGGCGGCCTGGGACCGCTGCTCATCGCGGCCCTCGTCGTGGGTCTGGTCAACGCCGTCGTGCGGCCGGTGATGGTGCTGCTGACGCTGCCGGTGACGCTGCTGACCTTCGGCCTGTTCCTGCTGGTCGTCAACGGCCTGGCGCTCGCGGTGGCGGCGGCGGTCTCGCCGCTGCAGCTGGCCGGCTTCGGCTCCGCCGTCCTCGGGGCGCTGCTCCTGTCGGTCTTCAGCGCGCTGCTGTCGCGCCTGTTCGCCGAGCCGCGCGCGTGATGCCTCGGCCCGGGCGCCGAGGCATCAGCGGGCGCTAGGCAGGTACGCCTCCCACGCCGGGTCGACGTCGGGCAGCACGCCGTAGGCGGACGTGAACATGAACGTCGGCGCCCGCGGCCGCCTGCGCAGCGACATGCGGGCCTCCTCCGGCGTGCGGTCGCGCTTGCTGGCGTTGCAGCGGCGGCAGCACGCCACGACGTTCTCCCACGACGTCGGCCCGCCCCGCGAGCGCGGCAACACGTGGTCGAGGGTCAGGTCGTGGCCGCGCGCGCCGCAGTACTGGCAGCTGTGGTCGTCGCGCCGGAACACGTTCTTGCGGTTGAAGGCCACCCGCTGGCGGTGTGGCCGGCGGACGTAGCGGCGCAGCCGGATGACGCTGGGGACGGGGACCACCAGGGTCGGCGTGCGCAGCACCCGGTCGCCGTCGAGCACGCGCTCGGCCACCTCCTGCATGAGCAGGGTGATGGCGCGCTTGACGGAGCACACGTGCAGCGGCTCGTAGCTGGCGTTGAGGATGAGCACGCGGGCGGCGCCGGGGTTGGTGAGCGGTCGCGGGCCGGGCGTCGCCGCGTCGTCGTCGGCGCTCGTCGGGTGGCGGTCGCCGGCCGTGCCGTCGTCGGCGGACTCGGCGTCGGGGCCGAACACGGCGGCGACGAGTTCGTCGTCGGCGGGTTCCGGCTGCCTCCCGACAGCGGCGGCGGGCCGCACGGCACCCGGCGACGGCGCCATGCCGGCGCCTTCGGCGGCTTGGGCGCCGATGGCACCGGCGCGTGGGTTGTCCCGGCCGTGGGGGGCGGTGTCACCTCCGACACGGGATGATAGCGCGTGCCGGCCGCCGGATGCGGCCGCCCGGCGCCGGCGGCACCGCTCAGCGCGCGGTGCGCGCGAGCTCGATGAGGTGCAGCGCGAGGTCGGGGTAGGCCAACCCGGTGGCGGCCCACAGGCGTGGGAACATCGACGTCTCGGTGAAGCCCGGCATCGTGTTGATCTCGTTGACCCACAGCGCGTCGCGCTCGGGCTGCCAGAACAGGTCGACCCGCGCCAGCCCGGCGCCGTCGATCGCCTGGAACGCCCGCCGCGCGTACGCCCGGCAGGCGTCCGCCACCGGCGCCGGCACGTCGGCGGGGACGTCGAGGCTGGCGGCCCCAGGCGTGTACTTGGCGGCGTAGTCGTAGAAGGCGGCCTCGGTGTGGATCTCGCCGACGACGCTGGTGCGCGGGTCGTCGAGCCCGAGGACCGCCACCTCGAGCTCGCGCGCGCCGCTGGCCGCGGCCTCGACGATGACGCGGCGGTCGTGCGTGAACGCCTCCTCGATGGCGGCGTCGCGCTCGCTCCGGTCGGCGACGCGGGCGATCCCGATGGACGAGCCGAGGTTGGCGGGCTTGACGAACGCCGGCCAGCCGAGCCCGTCGAGCTCGGCGTCCACGGCCTCGCGTTGCGTGCCCCAGCGGTGTCGCGTCACGCCCCGGTAGGCGACCTGGGGGAGCTCCGCCTCGCGGAACAGCGCCTTCATGGCGAGCTTGTCCATGCCGACGGCGCTCGCCAGCACCGACGACCCGACGTAGGGCACGCCGAGCACCTCGAGCGCGCCCTGCAGCCGTCCGTCCTCGCCGTAGGGTCCGTGGAGGAGGGGGAAGACGGCGTCGACGTCGGCCAGGGCGGCGAGGTCGAGCCGCGGACCGGTCTCGCCCGTCGTGCCCCGGTCGTCGGCGGTCGTCCGGGTGAGCCTGCTCAGGCTGTCGTGGGCGTCGAGCCAATGGCCCCGCCGCGAGATGACCCGCGGCAGCCACGCGACGCGGTCGCCCGTGGCCGCGAGCAGCGAGCGCGCGGAGGCGAGCGACACGTCGTGCTCGGCGGAGGGGCCGCCGCAGAGGAGCAGGACGCGTGGCCGTTCGGGCATCACGGCGTGGCGACCGGGCGAGTGGGTAGGGGATGGCGTAACGTGTGTAAGTTACACAACATGCGGTAGTCTAGGTCGCGGCGGAGGTGGCGGTCAAGCATGCCGGCGCAGGCGGCGGGTCGCCGCCCTGCCGAGCAGGCGCGCCGGGTCGGCTACGCTACGGTGCGAGGGACTCGCCGCCGGCGGGTCCACGAACGGAGGTCCGCATGCGGTGCTCCCCGAAACCCCTGACGGACGCGACGCGGCGGTGGCTCGTCGGCGCGCTCGCGGTCGGCGCGCTCGCGGCCCTCGCGGCCTGCCTGCCCGGGACCGAGCCCGCACTCGCCGCCCCCACCTTCAGGCTCGTGCCCGACGCTACCCGCATCGTCCGCCTCGACCCGCCCGGCGCCTTCACGGAGGGCGGCATGCTCGTCCGTGTGGCGCTGCGGGCGACGAACCCCAACCCGATCGGCCTGCGGCTCGCCGAGCTCGAGGGCGACCTGCGGCTGAACGACGTCCCGGCGGGCGGGCTGCGCTTCGTGGGCGGGCTCGAGCTCCCGCCCCGGGCGGCGGCCGACCTCGTCGTCGAGGTCTCGGTGCCGCTGGGTCGCATCGACGCCCTGGTGGGGCCCCTGAGCGACGCCGTCGCCGGCCGGCCACTGGTCTACCGGGTCGACGCCGTCGTCGGCGTCGACGTCCTCGGCGTGCCGACCCGCTTCCCGGCGGTCACGATCGCCCGCGGCGAGGTCCGCCAGGCCGACCTGCTGCCGGCCGCGCCACGCGTCAGCTTCGACCCGACCACCACGGGCGTGAGGGAGGCGCGCTTCGACCGCGTCACGCTGGCGATCGGGCTGATCGTCGACAACCCGGGTCCGCTCGGCTTCGTCCTGCGGGCGCCCGACGCCCGGCTCCGCCTGGGCGACCGCGACGTCGCAACGGTGGGCGTGCCGGCCGTGCGGGTGGCCGCCCGCAGCAGCGCGACGTGGGCGCAGGAGGTCGTCTTCAGCCCGGTGGCGCTCGGGGTGACGCTCGCCACCCAGCTGCAGGCCATCGCGACCGGGGGTGCGGCGGCGATCGACATCGCGCTCCTCGGGAGCTGGGAGCTCGATCTGGGCGTGCTCGGGCGCTGGAACGCGCCCGCCGGCCTGCTCGTCAGCGGCCGCGTCGACTGACGTCCGCGGCGACCGCCGCCTGGGGCCGAGACGGCGGGCAGGGGCGATCAGGGCGTCAGGAAGCGGTCCACGAACGCCGCGACGTCGGTGCCCTCGACGACCACCTCGCCGGAGACGCTGCCGTCCGTGAGGAACACCACGCGGTCCGCCGTCATGGCCGCCCGCACGTCGTGGGTCACCGTCACGACGGTCCAGCCGTGCTCGTCGACGCCGCGGCGGAGGAGGTCGAGCACCTCCTGGCCGGTGTGCGAGTCCAGGTTGCCGGTGGGCTCGTCCGCCAGCACCAGGACGGGGTCGTTGATCAGCGCGCGGGCGATCGCGACGCGCTGGCGCTGGCCGCCGGACAGCTGGTCGGGCCGGTGGTCGAGGCGGTCGGCGATGCCCAGTTGCTGCGCCAACGCCTGGAGGCGCGGCCGCGCCGCCGCTCCCTCGCCGTGGATGTCGGCGGGGAGCAGGATGTTCTCCCTGGCGGTCAGGTTGGGCACGAGCTCGAAGGTCTGGAACACGAAGCCGAGCCGCCGCCGGCGCAGGTCGGTCAGCGCGTCGTCGTCCAGGCCGCCGGTGGCCGTCCCCGCGAGCAGGATCGTCCCCTCGTCGGGCTGGTCGAGCAGCCCCAGCAGGTGCAGCAGGGTGCTCTTGCCCGAGCCGGAGGGGCCCATGACGGCGACGAACTCGCCGTTGCGGACGCTCAGGTCGACGCCGCGCAGCGCGTGCACGGTCTCCGTGCCGAGGTGGAAGCGGCGGTGCAGGCCCCGGGCATCCAGGGCGAGGACGTCGTGTGGGACGGTCATGCCACCTCCGAGGCGCCGAGCGCCACGCGCGGTGCCAGGCTCGCCGCGCGGCGGGCCGGCAGCCACGAGGCGAGCAGACCCAGGAGCGGGATGAAGACGCCGGCCCAGAGCAGGAGGCGCCACGGCACCGCGGCCGAGATGGGGTACCCCGTCAACGCGCGCGCCCCCGCGGTGATGACGTCCGCCAGCAGCAGGCCGAACGCCAGGCCGAGCAGCGCGCCGAGGGTCAGCACGACCATGCCCTCCGCGAGCACCATCCGCCGGACCCCGGCCCGGCGCAGGCCGACCGTGCGCAACACCGCGATCTCGTGCGCCCGCCGCGACAGGTTCATGCCCAGGGTGTTGGCGACGCCGAGGGCGGCGATGACCGCGGCCAGGCCCAGCAGCGAGTTCGTGGTCGCGAAGGAGCGGCCGATCAGGGCCTCGATCTCGGCCCGGTAGGCCTGGTTCAGGGTCACGTCGAGCAGCAGGTCGGGGAAGGCCGCCCGGACGTTGGCGCGCACGGCCGTCGGGTCCTGCCCCGGCAGCACGGTGACGACGAACAGGTCGGGGCTGCCGCCGCCGAACGCCGGCAGGTCGTCGATGGAGGCGATGAAGGCCTCGCCGCCACCGGTGTAGTCGACGACCACCCCGCCGACGGGGAAGTCGCGGAAGCCGTCGTCGGTGCGCAGCCGCACGCTGTCGCCGAGGCCGACGCCGAAGCGGTCCCGGATGGTGTTGGCGGCCAGGACCTCGCCGCCGCGCCGCAACGACGCGAAGCCCACGCGCTCGTCGCCCTGCCCCGCGATGAACTGCAGCCGTCCGAAGCCGGTGTCGGGCTCGAAGCGCAAGGGGTCGACGAGGATGACGGCCACCGTCCGGGCCTGCCGCGCCCCCTCGGGCTCGAAGCGCACCGCCCGGATGCCGACGCCGGACACCTGATCGACGCCCTCGACGCCGGCCGCCCGCAGCTCGAAGTCGGCGGGGAAGCGCGCGGCGCTGGTGACGAACAGGTCGCCGACGATCGTCGTGTCGAGCCAGTCCGAGACCGCCCGGTTGATGCCCTCGACCATCGCGCCGACGCCGACGATCAGGCCGGCGCCGACGATGACGGTGCCCATGGCCACGCCGTTGCGCGATGCGTTGCGGACGGTGAAGCCGGCGCCGAGCCGGCCCGCCGTGCCCAGCACGCGGGAGATGAGCGGCGTCGCCAGGCGCACCGCGGGCGCGATGAGCGAGTCGGCCGCCAGGGCCACCCCCGCGAAGAACGTCGCCATCGACAGGCCCGCGCCCAGCAGCGCGAGGTACCCCGACCAGGGGAGGCGCGTCATGGCGACGCCGGCGATCACGAGCGCCCACCCGATCCGGCGGAGCCGGGGGCTCCTGGGCATCTCGGCGGCCCGTAGCGCGGCGAGCGGCGAGGTCTGGGCGGCCGCCCGCGCCGGGAGGCTGGCGGCCAGCAGCGCCACGCCCACGCCGATCGCTGCCGCCAGCGCCACGCTGCCCAGCGGCAGCACCAGCGTGCGCGTCTCGAACCCCACCACCAGGGCGTTGGCGCGGGTGATGCCGTACGCGAGCAGCGACCCGAGAGCCACGCCGAGGACCACACCGGCGAGGCTGACCCAGGTCGCCTCCCACAGGGCGAGCCGGCGGACGTCGCGCCGACGCATGCAGATCGTGCGCAGCAGCGCGTACTCGCGGGTGCGCTCCACCACGCCGGCCATGAAGGTGTTGTAGGCCATGAACCCGCCCAACGCCATGAGCGTCGCGGCGAGGATGAGCAGGCCCGCCTGAAGCGTCTGCACGATGCCCGAGGTCGCGTCGCCAACGCCGGCCGGGTAGGTCACCGTGTAGGCGTCACCGACCGTGTCCTGCAGCCGTTCGCGCGCGACGCCGAGGTCGGCGCCGGGCCGCAACGCCAGCTCCAGGTGGCTGGCGCGGTCGGCGAGCCCGTTGACGACCTGCAGGTCGGTGAGGTGCGTGACGCCGATCCGGCCGCCGTTGGTGGAGGCGAGCGCGTAGGCGTCGTCGAGCAGGCCGACCAGCGTGAAGGGCACCAGGCCCGTCGGCGTCGTGAAGACGATCTCCTCGCCGATGCGCATGTCGCGGACGCCGGCGAAGTCCGCCGCGATCGCGACCTCGCGGGCCCCCTCGCTGGGCAGGCGCCCGCTCGCGAGGCGCACGGGGAGCGTCTCGCCGCGCTCCGTGAGCCTGCCGCCGAGCTGGAAGCCGGTGTCGACCCCGGGGAGCAGCGACCCCGCGCCGGTGGCCTGGGCCGCGCGGACGGGCTCCGAGCGGGTGTTCAGCAAGGGCACCACCCACGCCACGTCCGGGTCGCCCTCGACGAGGGCGAGGAGCGGGCCGTGCTCGAAGACCGCGCGCCCCGTGGCGCCCGGCGTCACCAGCAGGTCGGCGGGGCCGGTGGCGGCCTCCAGGGTCGCGCGCAGGTTGGCGTCGACGTTGGCGCCGACCGAGAGCGTCGCCAGCACCGCCGCGATGCCGAGGCCGACGCCGACGACCGTGGCGAGCGTGCGCCAGCGATGGCGGAGCAGGTTGCGCAGCGCGAGGCGCGGGAGGATCGGCACGAGGGATGGTACCAGGGGCCACGTGGGATCACGGGGTCCGTGAGCGCGATCACGGGGTCCGCGCGCGCGATCAGCGGCGCGCCAGCGCGAGTACCCCGGCGACGTCCTCGTCGCGCGACAGCGGCAGCTCGACGGCCGCGACCCGCGCGCGCCACGCGGCCAGCGCCGGGCCGTCCGCCAGCCAGCCGGCGACCTCGCGGGCGCCGGCCCGCGGCTGCGGCCACCAGGCGCCGACGCCGCGCGACAGCGCGAAGTCGACGACGAGCCGCTCGTGCGCACCCGCGACGTAGACGTGGCCGATCGGGGCGCCGACGGCCAGGGCCTCGAGCGTCGAGGCGGGGCCCGCCTTGGCGACCACGATGTCGGCGGCCGCCAGCCACCTGGGGACGTCGTCGCGGAACCCGAGCGGGAGCAGCGTGGTGCGGCCCGTGAGGTCGCGCGCCCGGGCGTCGAGCCGTTCCTTCAGGAGCCGGTGCCGGGCCGTCAGGACCGCGACCGTGGCTCGCGCGTCGCGCTCGATGAGGGCCTCGACCCAGTCCTCGGTGCGCGGGCCGACGCCCTCCGCGCCGAGGCTCAGCAGCACCAGCGGCGGTTCGGCGGGGACGCCGAGGTCGGCGCGCGCCTCTGGCGGCGGCGGGGCCGGGCGCAGGAAGCGCTCGTCGATCGGGTAGCCGGTGACGCGGATCTCGCGCGCCGGCACGCCGAGGCGCCGCAGCCTCCGCGCGGCCTCCTCGGTCGGGG
>JAHYJQ010000086.1 GCA_019429025.1 Trueperaceae bacterium
GCCGTGAAGGCCGCGTAGGCGTAGCCCTGGACCTCGGAGACCGCCAGGGCGCCCTCGGCGAGCGAGCCGTCGGCGTGGCTCATCGAGTCGCCGGAGTCCTTCCACGACTGCACGGTCAGGCCGGCGGCGTCCGCGGCCGGGGTGAACTCGACGAAGCCGTCGCCGTCGGGATCGCCATCGCCGACCAGCCAACCGAGGGCGGCCTCCCATGCGGGGCGCAGCTCGCGCACCAGGCGGTCGTGACCCACGGCGCGCCGGTGCGCCTCGAGCAGGACGACGAACAGTGGCGTGGCGTCCACGGTCCCGTAGTAGGCGGCGTGCGGCACGCGTTGCAGGCGCGAGAGCTCGCCGTGACGCACCTCGTGCAGGATCTTCCCCGGCGCCTCGGCGCGGAACGGGTCGTGAACCACGCCCTGACGCTCGGCGAGGAAGCGCAGCGTCCCCTCCGCCACGTCCGAGCGGTGCGGCAGCAGCATGGTGGCGCTCAGCAGCGCGTCGCGGCCGAAGGCGGCGACGAACCACGGGATGCCCGCGGCCGGCACGGGCCCCTGAGGGGTGAACAGGAGCAGGCCGCGGAGGTCGTCGATGGCGCGGTCGAGGACACGCCGGTCCGGGGGCGCTGGCAGCGCGGCGAAGGAGGCGCGCCAAGCGGCGTACGTCATCGGCGCGGCGGGCTCGTCGTCGAGCGGGTTGTCGATCCGCACGTCGACCCGCAGGCGCACGCGCTCGCCCGCGGCGAGGGAGAGCTCCCAGTCGGCGCCGTCGGGTCGCGCGGCCGCGAGGTCGTCGAGCTGCAGGTGCACCGCCTGGTGGAGGCCGTCGGAGGCCGTGTGGGCGAACGACAGCGCCGTCCCCGAGGCGACGGCCTCGGCATCTGAGCGCTGCAGTGCGTGCCAGCCGCGCGCCTCGAACAGGTCGCCGAACTGCGCCTCCACCTCGAGCTCGAGGCTGAGCGAGCGCCGTTCGAGCGAGGTGTTCTCCACCTCGAGCTCGTCGCGCAGGCCGTCGGCCCGCAGCGTCAGCCGACGCCGGACGGCGAGCAGTTGCGAGGGTCCGTCGATCAGGGCATGGTGCGCGTGGAACAGGTCGGGGCGAGGGCTCTCGGCGACCAGCGTCTGGAACTCGCCGTCGGGCGCGAGCCAGCGCCAGGCGTACCGGCGCAGCAGGCGCGTGTCGCGGTTGTAGAGGCCGTGCTCGCCGCCGACCGCCTGACCTTCCTCGTCGGCGACGAGGAAGGTGTAGTGCTCCTTGAGAACGGCGTTGTGGCGGAAGTCCATGCTCGCTCCAGGGGGCCGCGCTGCGGCCGCTCGAAATCTACCAGAACGGCCCGTCACTCCTTGCCGCCGCCGAACGACACCCCTTCCATGAAGTAGCGCTGGAACACGACGAACAGGATGATGACCGGGATCGCGCTCGTCACCGCGCCCGCCAGGATCAGGCCCCAATCGCCGACGGCGCCGTAGGTGTTGCGGAAGGAGAGAAGGCCGATCGGCAACGTCTTGACGTTCTCGGGGCTCGTCAGCACGATGAAGGGCCAGAAGAAGTCGTTCCACGCGCCCTGGAAGGTCAGGATCGTCAGCGCCCCCAGGGCGGGCCGTGCCATCGGCAGGACGACGTTCCAGTAGCGCCGCCAGTGGTTGGCGCCGTCGATCATCGCGGCCTCCTCGACCTCGCGCGGGATCGACTCGAAGAACTGCTTCATGATGAACACCGCGCCGGCGTTGAGGGCGGTCACGAACACGAGGCCGGTCAGGCTGTTGAGCATGCCGCCGGGGTAGCCCCACAGGCTCGACAGCGTGAAGCCGCCGATGGTGAGGATGCCGTCGCGCAGCACCAGGTAGTTGGAGATGAACAGCACCTGCAGGGGGACCATCTGTGAGAACAGGACCAGCATGAAGATCGCCTCGCGGCCGCGGAAGCGCAGCCGCGCCAGCGCGTAGCCGGCCATCGAGGCGATCACCAGCGTGACCACGATGCGCACGGCGGCGAACGTGAAGCTGTTGCCGATCCAGGCCAGGAAGAGGCTCTGGCGCGTGGCGGGGCTGCGGACCTCGTTGAACACCCGCACGTAGTTCCGGAGCACGTAACCGAGCACCCCGGGCGCGACGTCGTTGAAGGACGCGGTGCGGCCCCTGCGTTCCAGCCGGCTGGCCGTGAGCGTCGAGTCCAGGTACTGCATCCCGACGGCGGCGGTGACGTCGAGCGGCAGGCGGTCGATTTCCGGCCCGGTGCCCTCGTAGCGGATGGTGAACGCGTAACCGACGCGGCGACCGCTGATCGTGCCGTCGCCGGTCTCGACCGTCATCGGGACGTCGGGGAGGCGCCGCAGCTCGCTCACGCTGGCGTGGTCGGCCGCGTACTCGATGGCGAGCACCGCGCCGAGGCCGGCGCCGGGGCGGCGGCGGGGGACCTCGACGTCCGGATCGGTCACGTCGACACCGTCGGGGACGAAGTAGGCGATCTCGAACGGGACCACGGCGCCGGGCGCGAAGCCGCCGAACCAGCGGTCGGCGGCGCCGGCCTGGCCGAGCCGGGCGGCGGCCGCCCAGTTGCTCGGTCGCAGCTGTGGGATCGCGAGGCTGGGGGGGTACGCGAGCGGATCGGTGCGCAGGCTGGAGACCGCGGCGAAGAGCAGGGGCCCGACGAAGACGATCGCGAACAGCAGCATGACGGCGTACACCAGGCCGGCGCGGGCCCAGCGGCGACGCGTCTGCCAGTGTTCGAGCGCGCGCTGCTCGGCGGCGCCGAGGCGGTGGGCGGGGGCGGCGCGCACGTCAGTACCCCTCGCTGCGCACCAGGCGGCGCTGCAGCAGGACGACCACGAGGGTGAGCACGGCGAGGAACATCGCACCGGCCGCGGCGAAGCCGACCTCGGGCGTCTGCGCGCCCGGGAACATGCGGTCGTAGACGAAGTAGGCGAGCGTGACGACCGATCGCAGCGGCGCGGCGTCGCCGAAGATCGCGACCTGATCGAACATCTGCAGGGTGCCGATCATCGACAGCGTCAGGACCAGGAACGTCACCGGCGCGACCGACGGGATCGTGATGCGCAGGAACTGCTGGGTCGCGTTGGCGCCGTCGATGGCGGCGGCCTCGTAGTGGCTCTTGGGCACGTCCTGCAGCGCGGCGAGGTACATGAGCATGAAGGTCGGGATGGTGGTGAAGACGTTCTGGATCATGATCGCGGCGAGCGGGATCGGGACCGACAGCCAGAAGGGGGCGCCGCTCGGGATGGTGTCGCGCGTCTGGAGCCAGATGAAGTCGACCGGCGGCACGTCGCGCGGCAGGATCAGGCCCGTGGTCACGAGCAGCCAGGTGGCGCCGGACGCGACCAGCAGCGAGACGACGAGGAGGGCGGGATCGGTCCAGGCCGCCGGTAGTTCACGCCGGCGCTCCCAGGCCACCTGAACGACTTGGACGGCGATCAGGATCAGCGCGAAGGCGAGCAGGACGGGGAGGTGGCGCTGCAGGGTCTCGGTGAGGAAGTTGATGAGCCCGCGCCGCTGGAACATCCACAGGAAGATCAGCGTGATGACGACCGAGCTGGTGATGCTGGGCATGTAGAACGCCGCGCGGAAGAAGCCGATGCCGCGCACCTTCTGGTTCAGGACCGCGGCCATGACCAGCGCCAGGAAGGTCTGGACGGCGGTGACGATGACGGCGAACAGGATCGAGTTGCGCAGCGCGCTGAGGAAGAGGGCGTCGGCGAACAGGGCGGCGTAGTTGCGCAGGCCTACCCAGTTCGGCGGCCGGAAGAGGTCGTAGTCGGTGAAGCTGAAATAGATGGCGCGGCCGGTCGCATACACGAAGAAGATCAGGAGCAGGACGAGAAAGGGCAGCAGGAACAGGTACGCCGCGACGGTGTCGGATCGCTTGGTCCGCACGTGGGACCCCCTCGTGGTCGGCGGCCGGACCCGTTCGGGGTGCCGCGGGAGGGTTCGGGGTTCGCTGGGCGCGCCCAGGCGCGCCCAGCGAACATGCCGTTCCTGCGCCTCAGCGGGCGCGCTCGATGAGGGCGTTCAGGTCGCGCTGGGCCTCGGTCAAGGACTCGTCGACCGTCGCCTGGCCGGTCATGATCGCGACGAGGGCGTCGTTGACCGGCGTCATCCAGTCGGTGCCGATGTTGCCGAACTGGAAGCCGAGGACGTTGCCGTCCGCCGCGCCCTCGAACACGACCCGGTTGGCGGTGGCCTCGGGCGTGCCCTCCAGGAAGAACGGGTTGTCGGCCAGCGCCGTGCGGCTGGGAATGGCCAGGCCCTGCTCGAGCACCCACTGCTGGGCGGCGGGTCCGGTGATGGCCTCGAGGACACGCAGCGCGGCGGCGCGGTTGGGCGAGTCGGTGTTGATGCCGTAGGCGACCGTGTAGAGGAAGTTGCCGCGTTCGCCCGACGGTCCGATCGGCATGAAGGTGGTGCCGTACTGCAGGTTGGGGGCCTCGTTGCGCAAGAACCCGAGCATCCAGGCGCCCTCGATGGCGATCGCGACGTCGTCCGTCGCGAAGCAGCCGCCGGTCCAGCCCTGGCCGATGTCGGAGGGTTGGATGGCGACGCCCTCGCGCACGAGGTCGGTGTACCAGGTCACGGCCTCGATGAAGGCGGGGTCGAGGAGGTTCGTGGCGCCGTCGGCGTCGAAGGGCTGCCAGCCGGTCGCGAAGGCGAAGGCGCCGAAGCGGTCGAAGCCGGCGGGGAAGCAGGTGCCGTAGACGTCGGTGTCGAGCGCAGCGACCGCGCGCAGTTTGTCGGCGAAGGTGGCCCAGGTGTCGTTCGCGTCGGGGTAGTCGACGCCGGCCTCGTCGAACAGGTCGATGTTGTAGTGGATGGCCAGGGTGTTGAAGTCCTTGGCGATCCCGTAGACGCTGCCGTCGACCGTGTAGGCCTCGACGAGGCTCTCGATGAACGGCGCGGTGTCGAAGAGGCCGTCGAGGGCGAGCACCTTGCCGGTCGCGATGATGCCGGGCGCGGTCTCGACCGGGATGTAGAAGATGTCCGCGGCCGTGCCGGCGGAGAGGGCGTTGAACAGGGCGGCGTTGTAGTCGCCTTCGAGGGGCTCGTAGGTCAGCGTGATCCCTTCGGCGGCGAGTTCGGCGCCGATGACCTCGTCGAGGAGGCGGACGAGGATGGCGGGGTCTTGGCCGCCGTAACCCATGATCCGGATCTGTTGGGCGAAAGCCCCGCCGATGAGGGCGGTGGCGAGAACGATGGTCAGGATGCGTCGCATGTGGACTCCCGTGGTCGTGAGGGGGCGTGGGTGCCGTCGGGCGGGTCGGTTGCCTGCTGCCGTCACCTCCTCTCGGCCGTCGTGCCGCGGCTGATCAACGTCACGGGGAGGCGGACGCTGCGGGGTTCGTCGCCGTGCAGCGCCTCGTGCAGCAGGGCGACGGTCTCGCGGGCGAGCGCCTCGAAGTCTTGGCGAACGGTGGTGAGTCCGTCGCCGATCTCGGGCAGGTCGTCGAAGCCGATCACGGAGACGTCTGCGGGAACCTGCAGGCCCAGGTCGCCGGCGGCCGCGATGCAGCCGGTGGCCATCTCGTCGGTGGCGGCGAAGACGGCCGTGGGGCGGGCGCCGGACTCCAGGTGCGCGCGCAGGACGCGGTAGGCGCCCAACGGGGAGCCGTCGTCGGCCACCAGCCGCGTGGGCGCCGCCATGCCGCCGTCCGCGAGGGCCGTCGTGAAGCCGCGGGCGCGGTCGGCCATCGCCTGGGCGTGGGGCTGGCCGGTGAGGAGGACGACGTCGTGGTGGCCCAGGCGCAGCAGGTGCTCGGCGGCGAGGCGGCCGCCGGCCTCGTCGTCCGCGGCCACGCCACGCACGCCAGGATGGCGGCCGACCAGGACGAACGGCCGTCCCGCCGCGAGCAGGTGGCCGATGCGCGGGTCGTCGGGGTGGGCGCCCAGGAGGACGAACGCGTCGGCGTCGCCGACCGGGAGCCCGTCGCCGCCGGTGGGTAGGTCGTCGACCCGCAGGCCGGACATGGCGAGGTGCGCGCTGAGGCGCTCGAGGAAGAGGGCGAAGAAGGGGGTCAGGCGGCGGTAGCCGTGGGCCATCGAGAGCCCGACGGAGACCGCCCTGCGGTTGGAGAGTTCCCGGGCCGCGCGGTCTGGGTCGTAGGCCAGGGCCGTCGCGGCGTCCATCACCCGCTGGCGGGTGGCCGCGTGGACGCCGGAGCGGGCGTTGAGGGCGCGGCTGACCGTGCCGATCGACACGCCGGCGGCTGCCGCCACGTCGCGGATCGTCGCGCGGCCGCGCGCAGGGCTCGCTTCGGTCCTCGCCGCCGCCCCTTCCTGTGCCGGTGATCGTGGCGCCATGCACCCTCCCTCACGCGTCGTAAACGGTTACGAAATTGATGTGATGCAGGTTAGGGCATCCCCGCCGGGTTGTCAAGCGCGTCGAGGAGGACCCCGTGGTGAACGCCGATCATCGTCACGCGCGACCGGCCACGGACGGTACACAAGCGTTTACGATATTGGCCGGCCCGTGACGCCGTTCCGCGCGGCCGCCGATCGCGGCGCCGCTCCGCCTCTGTCGCCACTCGGCCCCCGGGGCCGGTCGTGCGCGATGTACCATGTGGGGCCCTCGCGGCCATGCCGATCCACGGGTCGGCCTGCGCCGCGCCCACGAACGGTCAGGTGGGCCGGCCTACCGTGGCTCCCAGAGCGAGCCTCCACGGGCGCCGGCGAGAGAGGAACGGACCTGTGGCAGACGCCCAAGACGCGCCGAACGGTGGACCCCGCCGCGGCAGTGAACGAGACCGACTAACGCCCGAGGAACTCGCCGAGCTGCACCGCGTCGAGACGAGCGAGTGGCTCGAGTCGCTCGACTACGTGCTCGACTCCGGCGGCCCCGAGCGGGTCACCGAGCTCATCGACCTGTTGGAGCAGCACGCCCACCGCCACGGCGTGCGCACCCCGTTCTCGTCGACGACGCCCTACATCAACACGATCCCGGCGCACGAGCAGCCCGAGTACCCCGGCGACCTGGCGCTCGAGAAGCGCATCCGCGCCCTCATCCGCTGGAACGCGATGGCGATGGTCGTGCGCGCCAACAAGGAGTCCGACGGCATCGGCGGGCACATCAGCACCTACGCGTCCGCCGCCACGCTCTACGAGGTCGGCTTCCATCACTTCTTCCGCGGGCCCGACGCCGGCGTCGACGCCGACGCCGTCTACTTCCAGGGCCACGCGAGCCCCGGCATCTACGCGCGCTCGTACGTCGAGCGCCGCTTCGACGTGGAGCGCCTGCGCAACTTCCGGCGCGAGCTGCAGGACGAGCCGGGCCTCGCGTCGTACCCGCACCCGTGGCTCATGCCCGACTTCTGGCAGTTCCCCACCGTGTCGATGGGCCTGGCACCGATCCTGTCGATCTACCAGGCGCGCTTCGACCGCTACCTGGTGGCTCGCGGCCTCAAGCCCGAGGGCGACGGCAAGGTGTGGGCTTTCCTGGGCGACGGCGAGACGGACGAGCCCGAGACGCTCGGCGCCATCAAGTTCGCGGCGCGCGAGCGGCTCGACCAGCTCATCTGGGTGATCAACTGCAACCTGCAGCGCCTCGATGGCCCGGTGTACGGCAACGGCTCGATCATCCAGGAGCTCGAGGGCATCTTCCGGGGCGCCGGCTGGAACGTCATCAAGGTCGCCTGGGGCAGCAAGTGGGACGAGCTGCTGGAGCGCGACGAGGACGGTATCCTCGCCCGCCGCTTCAACCGCCTGATCGACGGCGAGTCGCAGCGCTACGCGGCGTTCGGCGCCCGCGAGCTGCGCGAGCGCTTCTTCGACAGCCCCGAGCTGCAGCAGCTCATCGAGGACTGGAGCGACGACGACCTGGCGCAGCTCAACCGCGGCGGTCACGACCCGGTCAAGGTGTACGCCGCCTACCACCGCGCCGTGCAGCACCGCGGGTCCCCGACGGTCATCCTGGCGCGCACGGTGAAGGGGTATGCCCTCGGCGAGGCCGCTGAGGGCAGGAACCCGACGCACCAGCAGAAGAAGCTCGACATCGACGAGATGCGCACCTACCGCGACCGCCTGAAGATCCCGGTCGAGGACGATCAGATGGCCAAGTTCCCGTTCCATCGGCCGGAGGTCGACAGCCCCGAGTACCGCTACCTCAAGGAGCGCCGCGACGCGCTCGGCGGCTGGCTGCCGCGGCGGGTGGTCAACGCGGACGTGGTCGAGGCGCCGGGCCCGGACTTCGTCGACGAGTTCCTCGAGGGGACCGGGGAGCGCGAGGTGTCGACCACGATGGTGTTCGTCACCGTGCTGCGGAAGCTGCTGCGCGACCCCACCTGGGGCAAGTTCGTCGTGCCGATCATCCCGGACGAGGCGCGCACCTTCGGCATGGAGGCGCTCTTCCGCCAGATCGGCATCTTCTCCTCGGTCGGCCAGAAGTACGAGCCGGTCGACAAGGCGAACCTGCTGTACTACCGCGAGACGGAGAGCGGGCAGATCCTCGAGGAGGGCATCACCGAGGCCGGCGCCATGAGCTCCTTCGTCGCCGCCGGCACCGCCTACGCGACCCACGGCATCAACACCGTGCCCTTCTACATCTACTACTCGATGTTCGGCTTCCAGCGCATCGGCGACCTCGCCTGGCTGGCGGGCGACATGCGCGCCAAGGGCTTCATGGTCGGCGCCACCGCGGGCCGGACGACCCTCGCCGGCGAGGGCCTGCAGCACCAGGACGGCCAGTCGCACCTGCTGGCGATGCCGATCCCCAACCTGCTGGCCTACGACCCGTCGTTCGCCTACGAGCTGGCCATCGTCGTCCGCGAGGGCCTGCGGCGCATGTACCAGGAGCAGGAGAGCGTCTTCTACTACCTCACGGTGGGCAACGAGAACCGTCCGCAGCCGGCCGCGCCCGGGCACCTGACCCGCGAGGCGCTCGAGGACGGCGTGCTGCGCGGGCTCTACCTCTTCCGTCCCAGCGCCAAGAAGCGCGCCCGCAAGCACGTCCAACTGCTCGGCTCCGGCGCGATCATGCACGAGGCGCTGCAGGCCGCCGAGATCCTCGAGCGCGACCACGGCGTCGCCGCCCACGTGTGGAGCGTCACCAGCTACAAGGCCCTGCACCGCGACGCGCTCGAGGTCGATCGCTGGAACCGGCTGCACCCGGGCGAGACGCCGCGCCAGCCCTTCGTGCACGAGGCCCTGGCCGACGCCAAGGGACCCATCGTCGCGGCGTCCGACTACGTCAAGATGCTGCCCGACGCGCTCTCGCGCTACGCGCCGCGGCCCATCGTGTCGCTCGGCACCGACGGCTTCGGGCGCTCCGAAGCCCGCGCCGAGCTGCGCGACCACTTCGAGGTGGACGCCAAGCACATCGCGTACGCGGCGCTCGTGGCGCTCGCCGACGACGGTCAACTGGGCGAGGACGACCTCGTCAAGGCGCAGAAGGCGCTCGACATCGACCCCGACAAGAGGAACCCGCACGTCGCCTGAACCCCACGGGCCGAGGAGGAACGTTGTGCCAACCGACATGAAGCTGCCCGAGGTGGGCGAAGGGATCGAGGCCGGCACGGTCGTCGCGGTGCTGGTCAAGGTGGGCGACAGGGTCGAGATCGATCAGCCGGTCATGGAGTTCGAGACCGACAAGGCCGTCGTCGAGGTCCCCTCGTCGGTCGCCGGCGTCGTCGAGAAGGTCCACGTCCAGGCGAACGCCGAGGCGCGCATCGGCCAGGTGGTGCTGACGGTCGCCGAGGGCGCCGAGGTCCCCGCCGACGCCAAGGGCGAGGAGAAGGGCGAGGAAGCGCCCGAGGCGAAGGGTGAGCCCGAGCCAGAGGCGAAGAGCGAACCGAAGGCCGAGCCGACCCAGGAGAAGAAGGCCCTCGCGGCCGAGCCGGCCGAGACGCCGCCCGCCCCCGCCCCCGACGCCGGCGCCCCGCGGCTCATCCCCGCCGCCCCGTCCGTGCGGCGGCTGGCGCGCGAACTCGGCGTCGACCTGCGTGCCGTGGCCGGCAGCGGGGTGCTCGGCCGCGTGTCGGCCGAGGACGTGCAGCGCTACGCTACCGGCGGCCCGGGCGCGGGCAGGCCGGGCGCGGTCGCCGTCGAGGCCCCGCCGCTCCCCGATTTCTCGCGCTGGGGTGAGACCGAGCGCGTCGCGATGTCGGGCATCCGCAAGGTGACCGTGCGCACGATGGCGCAGGCCTGGGCGAACGTGCCGATGGTCACGCACTTCGACGAGGCCGACGCCACCCGCTTCGAGGAGCTGCGCCAGCGCTTCAAGGGGATGGTCGAGAAGGCCGGGGCCAAGCTCACGCCGACGGCGATGCTGCTCAAGGTGATCGCCGTGGCGCTGCGGCGCTTCCCCGACTTCAACGCCAGCATCGACGTGGGCACGCAGGAGATCGTCTACAAGAAGTACGTCAACGTCGGCACCGCGGTCGACACCGAGCACGGCCTGCTCGTCCCGGTCATCAAGCACGCCGACCGGAAGAGCGTCGTCGAGCTCGCGGTGGAGCTGGGCGAGATCGCGGAGAAGGCGCGCAACCGAAAGCTCACGCCCGACGACATGAGCGGGGGCAACTTCATCGTGTCGAACCTCGGCGGCATCGGCGGCACCGGCTTCACGCCGATCGTCTCGCCGCCCGACGTCGCCATCCTCGGCGTCTCGCGCAGCGCGATGAAACCCGTGTGGGACGCCAAGAAGGGCGAGTTCGCGGCACGCCTCATGATGCCGCTGGCGCTCACCTACGACCACCGCCTCATCGACGGCGCCTCCGCGGCGCGCTTCGTGCGCTGGCTCTGCCAGGCGGTCGAGGAGCCCTACCTGCTCACGCTGGAGGGCTGACGGGGCGCGCGCCCGGCCGCGAGCGCCCGCGGCCGCGAGCGCCCGCGGCCGCGAGCGCCCGCGGCCGCGAGCGGCCGGCCGCGCTCGCATGCCGGCTGGGGTGCGGGCGGCGCCAAGGGGCCGGCCCCCGTCGTCCGGGGGCCGTTCCTCATGTTTCGGGTGCTAGCATGGCCCGCGTATGTCGGTCGTCCTTCCCGCGCCCCACGCCGAGGCCGCCGCCCCGATCGTGGCGCGGACGCTTCGTGCCACGAACCTCACCAAGCGTTACGGCGGCCGGACGGTGGTCGACGGCGTCGACCTCCACCTGACGCGTGGCGAGATCGTGGCGCTGCTCGGCCCCAACGGCGCCGGCAAGACGACGTCCTTCTACATGATGGTCGGCTTCGTGCGCCCCGACCGCGGGCGGATCGAGCTCGGCGACACCGACGTCACCCGCTGGCCGATGCACCGGCGCGCCCGCGCCGGGCTGGGCTACCTCGCGCAGGAGCCCTCGGCGTTCCGCCGCATGAGCGTGCGCGACAACCTGCTGGCGATCCTCGAGTTCCAGCCGCTGTCGAAGGCGGAGCAGCACGAGCGGGCCGGCGCCCTGTTGGAGGAGTTCCAGCTGGCGCACCTGGCCGCCCACCGCGCCGACACCCTGTCGGGCGGCGAGCGCCGCCGCCTCGAGATCGCGCGCAGCCTGACGATCGACCCCGACTTCATCCTCCTCGACGAGCCGTTCACCGGCGTCGACCCGAAGTCGATCCGCGAGATCCAGCGGCTGGTCGCCGACCTGCGCGAGCGGCGCGGGCTGGGCGTGCTGCTCACCGACCACAGCGTGCGCGAGACGCTCGCCATCGCCGACCGGGTGGTGCTCATGTTCGACGGCCGCGTGCGCTTCGACGGCTCGCCGGCCGCCTTCGCAGACGACCCCGACGTCCGCGCCTCCTACCTGGGTCACGAGTTCCAGCTGTGAGGAGCCGATCGGCATCCGGAGGGTGAGCGCTTGACCTACGTC
>JAHYJQ010000087.1 GCA_019429025.1 Trueperaceae bacterium
GGCGTTCGAGGTCGGCCTCCACCCGGGCCTCCTCGTCCGCCAAGTCGCCGGCGTCGTCCTCTCCGGCCATCTCGCGCAGCTCCGCGAGCCCGGCGACGTCATCGGCGAGCGTGCGGTACGCGTCGACCACGCGGCGCAGGCGTGACGCCTCCTGGTTCACCGCGCGGGCGCGGTCGGGATCGTTCCAGAGGGCGGGGTCGTTCAGTTCCGGTTCGAGCTCGGCCAGGCGGGCTTGCTTCCCGACCAAGTCAAAGGTACCCCCGGAGGGCATCGAGTCGCTGACGGAGCGGTTCCATCGCGGGTCCTCACAGTTCTGCCCGCAGGCGCTCGGCCCTCGGACCGGCGCGGTCGGCGTCCGGCGCTCGGCGCGGGACGCACTGCGTGCGCTGCGAGTGTACCGCGCCGCACCCGTGTTACGATCGCGGCACCGGAACGCCGTGCACCACGCACGGTATGGCCCCTGACACCCGGAGGCGAAGGTTGACCCCGCTGGAGGGCTTCGGCCCGCTCGACGTGCTCGACGTGCTCATCCTGGCCGCGCTGATCTACCAGGGCTACGCCCTGCTGATCGGTTCGCGGGCGTGGAACGTGTTCCGTGGCCTGGCGGCGCTCGCGGCGCTGTGGTTCGTCGCCACGCTGCTCGGCCTCGAGGCGACCAGCGCGATGTTCGACCGCCTCGCCCCGGTGGCCTTCCTGGCGGTGGTCATCGTGTTCCAGCCCGAGCTGCGGGCGGCGCTGGAGCGCTTCGGGCGCGGCCGCCGCAAGCCGGGCGCGACCGGCGACCCGGTGCAGGAGGTCATGACGGCGGTGCGTGAGCTCGCCCAGCAGCGCGTGGGGGCGCTCGTCGCCATCGAGCAGTCGACGCCGCTGCGCGAGTACGGGCGCGCGGGCACCGAGCTCGGGACGCCGGTCACCGCCGCGCTGCTGCAGACACTGTTCGCCAGCCGCGGTCCGCTGCACGACGGCGCCGTCATCGTCAAGGACGATGTCGTGACCCACGCCGGCGCGATCTTCCCGCTCTCCGACCGCGACCGCGAGGAGGGCTTCTCCGCCAAGCTCGGCACCCGGCACCGGGCGGCGCTCGGGCTCTCCGAGATCAGCGACGCGCTCGTGCTGGTGGTCAGCGAGGAGCGCGGCACCGTCTCGGTGGCGCGCGACGGCGTCCTGCGCGTCGACATCGCCCCCGCGGCCGTCCTGGCGGCGCTGCGCGAGGTGTACGGGCCATGATGACCCTCCTCGACCTGCTGGATCGGACGCTGATCCAGAACGCGCCGCGCAAGCTCGCCGCGCTCGTGGTCGCGGTCGTCGTGTGGCTCTTCGTCGCGACCGACACGGCGACGATCGCGCAGCGCAGCCTGCTGGTGCCGATCGTGGTCGAGGGCGTCTCGGCCGAGCAGGTGGTCGTCGGGCTGCCGCAGTTCGCGGAGGTGACCGTCTCGGCGCCCACGACGCGCATCGACCGGCTCCGCCCCGAGAGCTTCGAGGCCGTCATCGATCTCGCCGGGCTGAGCGGCGACTTCCAGGTACAGGTGAGCGTCGCACCGCCCCAGGGCATCGTCCTGGAACGGGTGGTCCCCAGCGAGGTCATCGGCATCGTCGAGCCGGTGGCGCGGGCCGAGGTGCCCGTCGTCGCCAGCGTGCTGGGCGAGGTCGACGGTGACCTGCGCGTCCGGGCGACCGTCACGCCGGCCCAGGCGCAGGTGCGGGGGCGGGCCGCCGTCGTCGCGCAGGCGGTCGCCGTCGTCGTCCCGCTGCCCGTCGGCGACACCCTGGGGGCCACGGCGACGTCGGGTACCGGCTTCGCCGTGGACGCGACGGGCCGACCGCTGCCGGACGTGGGGATCGAGCCGCAGAGCTTCACGCTCGGCTGGGACCTCGAGCCGGTCTACGTCAGCCACAGTCTCCCCCTGCAGGTGGCGGCCGTGCCCGACGGCCCGTGGTCGGCGCCGAGCGGTGCGCCGAGCCAGATCACCGTCGTCGGGCTGCGCAGCTCGGTCGCGGCGCTCGACGCGGTGGTGGCCGACGTCGACCTGCCGACCGGCGCCCTGGAGAGCGGGCGCTATACTGCCGCGTTGCGCCCTCGGCTCCCCGCCGACGTGCTCGCGGTCGAGCGCCCGACCGTCGACCTCGAGTACACGGCGCCCACGAGCCCCGCCGAGTGAAGCCCGCAGGAGCCCCCCTTGTCCACCTACCCGATCCGCCTCTACGGTGACGCCGTGCTCCGCCGGCGGTCCCAGCCGGTCACCCGGTTCGACGCCGAGTTCCGGCGTCTCGGCGAGACGCTGGCCGAGACGATGCTGGCGGCCGAGGGCGCCGGCCTGGCGGCCCCGCAGGTGGGCGTCCCGCTGCGCGTGTTCGCGCTCGCCGGCGCCTACGCCGGCGTGCTCGACCCCGCGGAGGAGCACGACCCCGAGACGGAGCGCGCCGCGGTTCGCCTGGTCGTCAACCCGCAACTCGTCGACCACGCGGGCAGCCGCGTCGACGTCGAGGGGTGCCTGTCGATCCCCGGGGTGTACGCCGACGTCGAGCGCGCGGCCATGCTCACGCTGCGCTACCAGGACCTGGACGGGGTCTGGCACGAGGAACCCGCCGAGGGGCTGCACGCCAAGGCCGTCCAGCACGAGATCGATCACCTCGACGGGGTGCTCTTCCTCGATCGCCTCGCGCGCGACGTGCGCGCCGAGGTGATGGAGACGCACCGCGCCGACCTGGCGCAGATGCAACGCGACGCCCGGGCGCATCTCAAGGAGCTGCGCGCCGCGGGCCTGCCGCCGCGGCCGTGGCCGGAACGGCCGGCCCAGCCGCCGCGTGCCGCGGGCTCGGGCCGGCGGCCGAAGTCGTGACCCCCCAGCGCCTACGCGTCGCGCTCTTCGGCACGCCCGCGTTCGCGTTGCCGACGCTCGAGGCGCTGCGCGCCCGCCACCACGTCGCCCTCGTCGTCGCCCAGCCCGACCGGCCGGTCGGGCGCGGCCACCTGCTGGCGTCGCCGCCGGTCGCGGCGCGTGCCCGCGACCTCGGGTTGCCGCTCGCCCAGCCCGAGCGGCTGCGGCGCGACGCCGCCTTCGCCGAGCGCCTCGCCGGGCTCGACCTCGACGTCGCCGTCACCGCCGCGTACGGGCAGATCCTCCCCACCTCGCTGCTCGAGATCCCGCGGGAGGGCTTCCTCAACGTCCACGCCAGCCTGCTGCCGCGCTGGCGCGGCGCGGCGCCCGTGCAGCACGCGCTCATCGCCGGCGACGCGGTCACCGGCGTCAGCATCATGCAGACCGAGGCGGGCCTCGACAGCGGCCCGGTGCACCTCGTGCGCGAGCTCCCCATCGCGCCCGACGACGACGCGCGCACGCTCCTGGACGCCCTCGCGCGCCTCGGCGCCGAGGCGCTCGTCGACGCGCTCGAGCGGCTCGCCGCGGGCGCCCTGCCGAGCACGCCGCAGGACGACGCGCTGGCGACGCTGGCGCCGAGGCTGACCAAGGACGACGGTCGCATCCGCTGGACCGATCCCGCGCGCCGCGTCCTCGACCGCCACCGCGGCGTGGCGGGCTGGCCCGGCAGCTGGTGCCGCGTCGGCGTGGACGATGGGGCCGCCGTCCTCAAGGTCCACGGCCTGGAGCTCGCTCGCGACGAGGCGGGCGCGCGCGCGCCCGGCGGGGCGCCCGTCGCCTCCGGCACCGCCCCCGGCACGGTCCTCGCCGTCGACGCGGACGGCCTCCTGGTCGCCTGCGGCGAGGGCGCCGTTCGCCTCACCGAGGTGCAGCCGCCCGGCAAGCCGCGCATGGGCGCGCGGGCGTGGGCCAACGGCGCCCGCGTCACCCCGGGGTGGCGCCTTGGCTAGGGTCGCGCTCGTTGGACGCCCGAACGTCGGGAAGTCCAGTCTCTTCAACCGCCTCGTCGGCCGCCGAGAGGCGCTCGTCGACGACCACCCTGGCGTCACCCGCGACGTCAAGGAGGGCACGGTCACGCTCGATTCCGGTCGCGAGATCACGCTGCTCGACACCGGCGGCCTGTGGTCGGGCGACCGCTGGGAGCGCGACATCAAGGAGAAGGTGGCACGCGCGCTGCGGGACGTCGACGTCGTGCTCTTCTGCGTCGACGGGCGCGAGGGGGTGCTCGCGGGCGACGAGGAGATCGCCGCCTGGTTGCGCTCGCTCGGCAAGCCGGTGTGGCTGGTCACCACCAAGCTCGACGATCCGCGGCACGAGGAGCAGGCCCCGATGTTCGAGGCGTACGCCCTCGGCTTCGGCGAGGTCTACCCCACCAGCGCGACGCACGCGCGCGGCACCTGGGAGCTCCTCGGGGCCCTCGAGGAGGCGCTGCCGCCCGACCCCGAGGAGGACGACCGCGCCGACGAGGCGCCCATCCGCATCGCGGTCGTCGGCCGGCCGAACGTGGGCAAATCGAGCATCGTCAACGCGCTGCTGGGCGAGGAGCGCGTCATCGTCGCGGACGTGCCCGGCACCACCCGCGACACGGTGGACGTCGCCTTCGAGTTCGGCGGGCGGCCCTTCGTGCTGGTCGACACCGCCGGCATCCGCCGCAAGCCGACGCGCGACCTCGAGCGCTGGATGACGATCCGCAGCGAGGAGGCCCTGCGCCGCGCCGACGTCGCCGTGCTGGTCGTCGACCCCTTCGAGCTGGGGGACCACGAGATGGGCCTCGCCAACCTCGCCCTCGAGCGCGGCATCCCGACCGTGCTGGCGATCAACAAGTGGGACCTCGTCGAGGACGCCGAGCTCGCCCCGCGCAAGCGGCTCATCGAGGAGACCCTGCCCCACCTCGACTTCGCCCCGCGCGTCTACACCTCCGCGCTCACCGACTTCGGCCTGCACGAGCTGCTGGCGACCGCGGTGCGGATCTACGAGACCGCCCGCCGCCGGGTGGGCACGGCCGAGCTCAACGCCTGGATCGAGGTCTGGACCACCCGCCAGCCGCCGCCCAACTTTCAGGGCAGGCCGCTGCGCATCTACTACGCCAGCCAGGTCGAGACGGCGCCGCCGGTCTTCCACATGAGCGTCAACAGCGAGAAGTACGTCACCCGCTCCTACGAGCAGTTCCTCATCAACCGCATCCGCGAGGACCTCGGCTTCGCCGAGGTGCCCTTCCGCCTGGTGTTCAAGTCGCGGCGCAAGGAGGGCGGCAAGCGGGTGCGGACGCAGACCTGACGCCGGCGCCGGCGTCAAGTGGGCAGCGACGTCAGGTCCCTCCAGAGCTTCTCGATCGTTGGCGCGGGCTCCGCGCCGAGTTCGTCGCGCAGTGCCTCGCAGAACGCCCGGTAGGTGCGTGCGCCACGGGTCCGGTCGCCGCTGGCCGCGGCCGCCCGCAGGGCGAGCCCCACGGCGACCTCGTCGAGCGGGTCATGGCGGAGGAGGGTGTGGGCCAGGTCCAGCGCCGCTCCACCCCGATCGGCGCGGAGCCGCTCCTCCGCGAGCGCCAGGACGCCCGCCCGCCAGCGCTCCTCCAGGTCCCTGCGTTCGACCCCGAGCCAGTCCTGGAAGGGGCCGACGTCCACCGCCTCGAGCCCGTCCAGGAAGGGGCCACGGTACGCCGCGACGGCCGATTGCCACGATGCGGCCTGCAGGTGGGCCTCGAAGTCGCCGAGGTCCGACGTCCCCCGCCAGCACACCCGCGTGGGCTCGCGCTCGAAGGCGGGACCCGCGCGCGAGCGGGCGATCGTCTGCAGGCACTGGCGCAGGTTCCAGGACGCGCGCACCTGGTCGTGTTCGGGCCAGAAGGTCGCCGCCAGGGCCTCGCGGCGCACCCAGGTGCGCGCGTGGACGACGTACGCCAGCAGCGCGACCCAGCGGCTCGGCGGCAGGTCGTACCACGCCCCGGCGATGCGCAGGCGCGGCGCGCCGAGCAGCGCCAGCGACGGCTGGGACGGGCGGTTTCTGGCGCCGCTTGCCCACCGCCCCCGCCGGCGCACCGTGGCGGGCGCCGCTGCAAGTTCGTCCCCGAGCAGGCGCCACGGCCGCCCGCGCCTGCTCAGCCCCGCGATCGCCCCGCGATCGAAACCGTTCCCGGTGGTCATGAGCTGCCTCCGATCCCGACGGCCGCACCCTTCGCGCGGCCTCGACGTCAGGATGCGGAGGCGGCTCCGTTCACGCTCCGTTCACCGGCCGCTCGGCGCCATACGGCGGCGTGCGGCGACACCTCGTCACGGCTGACCCACCGTGCACGGCGCGAAGACTTCGAGGCCGCTGAGGGACCAGGTGACACCTGCGAAGGCAGCCGCCGCGGCGGGCGCCGCGAACGACGTGCCCCAGTACCCGAGGGGCGTGACGCCGTCGGCGGCGACTTCCGGCGTCGAGAACCACGCGCCGAGGGCGCGGGCACTGGGCTCAGCGACCTGGTCGCTGGCGCCCGCGTTCGAGAAGGCGGCCTTCTCGCCCACGGCCCCTGCCACGCACGCCTCCACGCCGACGATCCCCGGCCACGCGGCGGGCGGCATCGGGAACGGCAGTCCCTGGTTGCCGGCGGAGGCGAACACGACGGTCGCGCCGACGGCGTCGCCCCAATCGACCAGCCCCCGCGCCCGCGCGTCCGTCTCCGCCAACGCGGCGAAGGTGAGCAGTGAGCCGATCGAAGCCAGGAACTCCGCGTCGTCGCAGTTGGCGTCCTGCACGGCTTGGCGGATCTCCACCTCGAACGCGTGGCACAACTCGCCCAGCAGCCTCATCCTGTCCGGCGAATTCTCCAAGCCGGCGGCCACGTAGTCGGCGAAGGTGGCCGGCGGGGGGGTCGCCGCGTTCACGTCGTCCGCGGCGGCGCGGTACCCCGCCTCGAGGGTGCAGTCGACCAAGCCCCAGCTCGTCACCACCACCGCCGCGCCGAGGCCCCTGGCCACGTTCATGGCCGCGCGGATGCTGTCGAAGTCGTCGTAGTCGATGTCGAGAAGGCGCACGTCGGCGCGCCACGATGCCGCGGTCACGCTCAGCAGCATGCCGCCGGTGCCGAGGTTCGCGACGCCCACCACCAACCCGTCACCCGCCGCCCACGACGCCAACAGGTGGAACAGGACCAGATGGCCGTGCGGCACCGGGCTGTCTTCGACAGGCACCTGCAGGTGGGCGGCGATCAGGATCCGCCAGAGATCGGCCACGCCGAGCACCGAGACGCCATCGAGCGCAGCGAGGGCGCCCTGGCCGAAGTCGAAGGCATCGATCACGGCCATGGGAAGGCCCGGTGGGTCGACGGCGCCGAGGTCGCCGAACCCGACCCAGTGGTCCGCCGCGTCGGCGTAGGTCCAGCCCGGCCCACGTGACGGGAACGGCGCCAGCACGGTGCCACCACCGTCCATGCGGGGGTTGCCACCCCCGCCGTCCATGCGGGGATTGCCACCGGTTCCGGCGAGCATGGCGCACACGTTCGTTCCTTCGGCGCTCTCCTCGTCGAGGCCCGCGCCCATCCGCGCGGCGCTGAGGATCCGGCCGCCCAGGTCCTCGTATCCGGCGAGCCGGCGGACGAACTCGCGGTAGAGCCCGGCCTCGTCTCGTGCATCGAGGCCGGTGGGCGGCAGCCGTCCCCAGGCCGTGCCCGTCAGCAGCGTGACGACGATGATGGCGACGAGTGCTCGGTGGTACCCGCGTCGTTCCATGCGCTCACCCTCCCGTTCAGGTCGCCGTGGACCGGCCCGCGGCCACGCCGCGATGATGCCCCAGGCCCCGTGAACTCACGGTGAGGTCGCCGCCTCGCCGTCCCACGTCGACAGCAGTTGCTGGACGACCGCGCGGTTCTTGACGTCCCCTTGGCGGTCGTACAGGCGCAGGGCCTCCTCGGCCTGGCGGCGTGCGGCGTCCCGGTCGTCGACCTGCCGGTAGGCGAGGGCGAGGTCGTGCCGGGCGTAGGCGACCCACAGGGATTGTCCGCGGGCGAGCGCCACCTCCAGGGCCCGCCTGTGGTGCGGGATCGATGCGGCCACGCCCGCCACCTCTTCCTCGGCTCCCGCGAGGTTGTGCAGGCTGAAGAAGAGCAGGCTGGGCACGCGACCGGCGTGAGCACCGGCCGCCCACAGCCGGTCCGCGATCTCGACCGCCTGGGCGTTCAGCGTCCGTGCCCGGGGCCAGTCCTCCCGCGCCGACGCGACGTACCCCCGGCGGTGCAGCACCTCGCAGCGCAGGAGGTCGTCGTCCGCCGCCTCCGCGAGGTCCCCAGCCTTGGTCATGTGGGCCTCCGCGACGTCCGGCAACTGCGCGTCCAGGATCCCTCCCAGGATCGCATGCAGCATGACCTGCCGGCCGACCTCGTCGCTCCGTTCGGCCAGTTCCAGCGCGCGCGCGTAGCACGCGACGGCCTCGAAGAGATCGTCCTGGAGGAGGCGCACCGCGTTGGCCACCTTCGTCCACAGGGGCTCGGCCGCGTGGAGGTCGCCGCGGGCCTCGGCCGCGAGGGCCGCCTGGCGGGCCAGGGCGATGAGCTCGCCGCCGCCGCCCCGCGCCACCAAGAACTCGGCGTCCACCACCAACGCCCGCATCATGTCGATGGCGCGGGCGTCGTCACCCGCGGCGAACCACGCCCGCACCGCGTGCATGACGTCCGGCAGGTCGGCCGCCAAGCGGTCCAGCACCTCGCGCGGTTCGGAGGCGGCGCGGGGGCCGTCCGCCGCCAGCCGCTCGGCGAAGAACGTCCGGTGCGCCTCCTCGGCCGCCGCCCGCTCCGCCGCGCCGCAGCGCTCCCGGAGGAAGGCCAGCATGACCGGGTGGAAGCCGAAGCGGCCGCGGCCGCCGCCGTCGCTGCGCAGCACGGCGTGGTCGACGAGCCGGAGCAGGGACGGCAGCGACAGGCCGCCGACGGCGGCCGCGGCATCGAAGGCGAAGGTCGTCCGGAACACGCTCAGCCGCATCAACGCGTCGCGGTCGCGAGGCGGCAGCAGGGCCCAGCTCGGTTCCAGCACGGCCCGGACACCTTGGTGGCGGGGGGGCGCGTCGAGCGGCCCGTGGTCGAGCACCTCGAGGTCGCGGCGAAGCGCCGCATGGATGTCTGCGACCGACAGGGCGCGCGTCAACGCCGCCGCCAGCTCGATGCCGAGCGGGTACCCCTCCAGCGTTGCGCACAACGCCTCGATGGCGTCCGCGTCACGGGCGACGGCCTCCGTCGGGAAGCCCACGCTCGTGGCCCGCTCGGCGAAGAGCTGGGCGGCTTCGGACATCGCCCCACGGGTCGGGGCGGTGGCCAGACCCGCGGGCGCGCCCGGGTGGCGTGTTGCCAAACCGCCGAGCTCGAAGGTCCGCTCGCACGCGATGCCCAGACGGACCCGGCTCGTGACGAGGCACTGGAGGTGCGGGCAGCGGTCGGCGAGGAGCGCCAGATCGGTCGCGGCACCGGCCACGCGCTCGAAGTTGTCGAGCACGAGAAGGGCCCGCCAACTCGCGAGGGCGTCGGCGAGGTCGCTCGCGCTCGCGCCGGCGGTCGCGGGCAGCATGAGGCCGGCCGCGATCGTGGGCGCGACCTCCGATGGCCGGTCGACCGACTCCAGCGACACCACCGCGACCCCGTCGGGGTAGCGCTCCGAGCCATGGGCCGCGACCCGCTCGGCCAGGCGGAGCGCCAGGCGGGTCTTGCCGACGCCACCGAGCCCGAACAGCGTGAGGAGGCGCGTGTTCGGCTCGTCCAGGATCTCCTCCAGGGCCCGCAGTTCGTCCTGGCGGCCGAAGAAGGCGGTGTTGCGGCGCGGCACGGTCGCGATCCGCGCGCGCTCGCCCTCCCCCGGGCCGGAGCGCTCCAGGTCGAGGCCGTAACTCTCCGCGAGCTCGCGCACCTGGGCCGCCTCAGGCAGGCTCAGGCGCTCCAGCACGGGCAGGGCGGCGGCCAGTTCGTCCATCTCGAGCTCCGGAGCCCCCCGCAGGTGGACGGCGAGCGCGGCGAGTCGGCGGGCCTCGTCCAGCTGCCCCTCGGCGATCTGCGCTCGGGCTCGATGCAGCGCGGCCACGCGCACCCGGCGCGCGATCGCCTCCCGGGTCGTGAACAGCCACGTCTCGAGGTCGAGGCCGAGGGACACGTCGATCCCGTCGAGGAAGGGTCCCTCGTAGGCCTGCAGGACGGCCTCGTAGCGGTAGGCGTCGAAGTCGCGCAGCAGCCCGGTCGCATCGCACGCCACCAGGGCGGAGACCCGCTCGTCGGGGAGGCGTTCCACCACGCCCGCGCGACGCAGGTGCGCCAAGGCGGTCGACAGGCTGTCGCGCGCATCGTCGGCGTCGTGGAAGAAGACGTCGGAGAGTTCGCGGCGCGTGACGGGGCCCTCGATGCTGACGTACGCCAGCATGAGGAGGGGCTTGGGTCGCGTCAGCGACGCGCCCTCCAAGGTGAGGCCGCCGAGCGTCCGCAGGTGCACGTACGCTCATCCTAGCGGCCATCGGTGAAGGCGGGGCGACCTGACGCGACCGCCCGTGGCACCAAGGTACGCCCGAAGACGGAGGCTACCCGTGACCACGCTCGCCCACTGGATCCCGCCCGCTCTCACCCGCGAGCGGCTCGTGGCCCTGCAAACCTGGCTCAGCGAGCACGACTTCGATGCCTACGTCGTCACCGGCGTCGAGAACGCCGCCTACCTCAGCGGCTGGAAACCCGACGTCGAGCCGTGGGAGCGGCCGATCGCCCTGCTCGTGCCCGGCCGTGGCGACAGCGCACTGGTGCTGCACGAGCTGTCGGTCCACGGTGTGCGCATGGCGCGCGGGCGAGGTCTACACCATCGAGCCGGGCATCTACCTGTGGGGCGTCGGCGGCTTCCGGGTCGACGACACGGTCGTGGTCGGCGAGCCGCCCGAGGTGCTGACGACGACGCCGCGCGACCTGGCGGGGGTCACGCTTCCCGGTTGACCCGCCGCGCCGACGGCCCCCCGCGCCGCAGGGCACCCGTGTCCCGCCGTGCCAAGTCGGCGAGCCGCGTCAGGCGCCGCGGGAAGGCGGCCACCAGCGGCGCGGCATCGAAGGCCTGGTGGCTGCTGCAGCGGCACGCGGCGGTCGCCAGGGCGCGCCCGAGGTCCGGCGCGAAGGGCAGGGCGCATGCGCCCACGGCCCGCAAGAGGCGGAGCGGGAGGTAGCGGCGGCGCGCGGGCCGGTCGGCGTGGCGCTCGAAGGCGTCCGCGACCTGGTTCAGCGTCAGGTTCTCGGGCCCGCCGACCTCGAGGGTCCGATCGCGCGCCTCCGGGTGGTCCAGGGCGAGCAGGACGTCGTGCGCGACGTCGTCGATCGCCATGAGGTCGATCGGATGGTCGCCGAGGCCGGGGATCGTGACGATCCGCGCGACCCCGCGGATGGCACGCTCCAGCGACGCGCGGTCGCGCAGGTCACCGGCGACGACCTCGGCCCCGAGCCGGACGAGGTCCTCCGCCTTCGCGGCCGAACGCGCTAGCACGCGCACGCGCCGGCCCTCGGCGAGCAGCCGCCGGCCCACGCGCGTGCCGAGGCGTCCGGTGCCCCCCACGAGCAAGACCATCGGCGACCTCCCGTCACCGGCCCTCCGGCCGGCCGTGGGGCCACCGCAGCGAACGCGTCGTTCTGGCATCGTTCCTACATCAGGCCCGAGCACGCCGCCGCGTCGAGGACCAGTTCGAGGCGCTCGCGCACGACGGCCGCCGCTTCGCCATCCGCGTCCGCCGCGACCGCCCCCGCCAGCGCCGCGTCGAGGTCGTACGGCAGCCGCTGCTGATCGGGGTCCACGAGCACGGCCGCGTGCGCGACCGCCTCCCGCCACCGTGCCCTGCGCGACTCCACGCCCAGGAGCGGGAGGCGCGCGATCCACTGCAGCGGGTACGGCGGGCCCACGCGCCAGGCCTCG
>JAHYJQ010000088.1 GCA_019429025.1 Trueperaceae bacterium
CGCGCTCCACGGCGCCGAGGCTCGACCGCGGCAACGGTTCGGCCGCCGCCCGCGGCTGAGCGGCCACCGCCACACGCCCGGGACGCACCCGGCCCCACCGCCCGCCGCGGCCCCACCCGTTCGGGATCGTCGCACCCCCGGCCCCACCGCCCGCCGCGGCCCCACCCGTTCGGGATCGTCGCACCCCCGGCCCAGCCGGGGGTGCTCTTCTTGGTAACCGCAGGTTGACGAATTGTAAATAGCGGGTTTACAATCCCTTCAGGCGCCCGCCAGCGTCACGAGAGGAGAGCCGTGCCGGGAGCATCCCCTACCCCCATTGCGCTGCGCGTCCGCGACCTGCGGAAGGCCTACCCTCGCCGCGGCCGTGAGCCGCTCCTGGCCGTCGACGGCGTGGGCTTCGGGGCCGAGGCGGGCCAGGTGGTCGGCCTCCTGGGCCCCAACGGCGCGGGCAAGACGACGACGATCAAGATGGTCTGCGGCCTGATCCGGCCCGACGCCGGGACCGTGGAGGTGTGCGGCGTCGATGCGCGCCGTCGCCCGCGGGACGCCACGCGCCACATCGCGGCCGTCCTCGAGGGCAACCGCAACCTCTACTGGCGCCTGACCGCGCGCGAGAACCTGCTCTACTTCATGGGCAACCGCGGCCGCTCGCCGCGGGCCGTGAGCCCCGCCGCCGACGCCCTGCTCGAACGCTTCGACCTGGCCGACAAGCGCGACGCGCTGGTCGCCGACCTGTCGCGCGGCATGCAGCAGAAGCTCGCCATCGCGGTCGCCGTGCTCGCCGGGACGCAGGTCCTGCTCCTCGACGAGCCGACCCTCGGCCTCGACGTCCAGACCGGCGACGAGGTCCGCCGGCTGGTGCGCGAGCTGGCGGACGAGGGCCGCACCGTGCTCCTCTCCAGCCACGACATGGCGGTCGTCCAGGACGTGTGCGAGCGCGTGGTCGTCATCGCGCACGGGCGGCTCGTCGCCGACGAGCGGGTGGAGACGCTGCTGCGGCTCTTCGCGACGCGCGCGTACGACGCCCGCCTCGGCGCGCCGCTCACCGCCGCTCAGGCGGCGGAGCTCCGCCGCGCGTTCCCGCTGGTCAGCGTCGCCGACGACGGGCTGCACGTGCGGCTCGACCTCGAGCGGGGCGACGACGTCTACCGCTTCATCGACGTGCTGCGGCGCGAACGGACGCCGATGGAGTCGCTCGACCGCGTCGCCGTGCGCTTCGAGGAGGTCTTCCGCCACCTGGTGAACGGGGAGGGGCCGGCGAACGGCGATGGCCCCGCCCGCGGGGCATGGCCCGCCGGGGCCGCGGACGCCACGGACGCCGCGCGCGAGGAGGTCGCCCGTGTGGGTTAACGTCCTGCGCGCCAACGTCGGCAAGGTCCTCATCGAGATGCGGCGCTACCTGCCGAACACGATCAGCATGGTCGTCACCTTCTACGTCATCTTCCTCGCGATGTTCCTCGGCATCACCGTGGTCGGCGACCCGGAGGCGGCGGACACGAACGTCCGCTTCCTGCTGGTGGGGAACGCCGTGTGGTTCCTGCTGCTGGCCGGCATCAACTCGATCGGCTGGGAGATCACCACCGAGGCGACCCGGGGCACGCTCGAGCAGCTGCACATGTCGCCCGTCGCGCCCCGCTGGATCCTCCTGGCGCGGCTGCTCGGCCACCTCGCCACGAACCTGGTCATCGTGGTGCTCATGCTCGTCGCCTCGATGGCCACGGTCGGCACCTGGCTCGCCGTCGACCTGCCACTGATCGTCGCGGTGCTGCTCCCGATGCTGCTGGGCGTCACCGGCCTCGCCTTCGCCGTCGCCGGCCTGGCGATCGTCTACAAGCAGATCCAGGCGATGCTGCAGGTCTCGCAGTTCGTGTTCCTGGGCATGGCCTTCGTGCCCCTGTCCGTCGCGCCTTGGCTGGAGCTGGCGCCGATCGTCAAGGGCGTCGACATGCTGCGCGCCAGCCTCGTCCACGGCGTCGGCTTCGCCGGCCTCGGGCCGGCCGACTGGCTCTCGCTCGTGGGCAACGGGGCGGCCTACTTCGCCCTCGGCCTGCTCGCCTACGGCGCCGCCGAGCGCCGGGCCATCGCCCGCGGCCTGCTCGGCCGCTACTGACCCTGCGGCTCCCGCATCGCCGCCAGTCGGGCGCGGGTGCCCGCCACCAGCAGCGGCAGGTCGTTCGCGACCACCACCCAGTCGATGCCGTCGGCCAGCGCCGCCCGCTGCGCGCCGGCGTCGACCCCGTGGAGGCCGACGCTGAGCCCGTGGGCGTGGGCGGCCGCCACCACCCGACGCCGGGCGGCGAGGTAGGCCGGGTCGTCGCCGTCGGTCTGCGGGCCCACCCCGAGGGCGAGGCCCAGGTCCGCCGGGCCGACGAACAGCCCGCCGAGGCCGGGCACCGCGGCGATCGCCTCCACGGACGCCAGCGCGTTCGCCGTCTCGATCATCGCGATGACGAGCGCGTGCTGGGCCACCCGCTCGCGGTAGCCGGGACCGTGCCGCAGTGCCGCGCGCAGCGGTCCGTAGGAGCGGGTGCCCGCCGGCGGGTAGAGCGCCGCGGCGACGGCCTCGCGCGCGTCGTCCACGGAGTCGACGAGCGGCACGACCACGCCGTCGGCGCCGAGGTCGAGGGCGCGGGTGACCGCCGCCGGCTCCACCGACGGCAGCCGCACCAGCGCGGGCACGAAGGGCTGCGCCGCCTGCAGCAGGGCGATGAGATCGCCACTCTCGATGGCGCCGTGCTGTTGGTCGAACACGACCAGGTCGACGCCGCTGCGGGCGATCGCCTCGGCGGCGAGCGGGTCGCGCAGGGCGAGCCAGGCGGCGTGCCGGAGGTCGCCGCGGCGCAGGCGTTCGTGCAGGGTGGGGTGGGTCGGTGGCATGCGCCGAAGGTACCGCGTCCGGCTGCGACCCGCGCCTGCGCGGGGCCTGCGCCCAAGCGACTCGTCAGCGGCGGTTGGCTCAGTCGGCGTCGTCGGCGAACATCAGCCGCGACAGGTGCATCGCTCGGAAGGGGAAGGCGCGGAAGGGGCTGAGCACCCGCTCGCGTGCGCGGCGCGCTGGCCACGGGGAGGTGGGCCGCAGCGGCACCACCCGGACGCCCAAGGGGTCGGCCGTCGCCTGCACGTGGGGGGCGACCGGCTCGATCGCGAGGGTCTCCCGCTCGACGGTCGCGGGGACGGTCGACGCGTTCCAGGGGCGGATCCGGAAGGGGGCGTGTCCGAGCATGCCGCAAGGTACGCGGCGGCCGCTTTCGGAACTCTCACCCGGCGGCGACGGCCCGCACGCGTCAGCGACGGCCTGCCGGGGCGGCGACGGCCTGCGGGCCGTGACCGGCCCGGCAGGCTACGCTTGGCGCGTGCTCACCTTCGTCGTGCTGGAGTTGCGCGTCGGCGCCGTCGGTCGCATCGGCGCCGCGGGCCGCGCCGAGCCGTCCGCGATCGCCAAGGAGCGCGTGGCCGGACCGCTGGACCTGGGTCCGGAGGGCCTGGCCGGCGACGCCGTCGCCGATCGCCGTCACCACGGCGGCCCCGACAAGGCCGTGTGCGTCTACCCGGCCGCGCGCTACGCGGACTGGGCCGCGCGCTACGGGCGGCCGCTGCCCCGCCCGGCGTTCGGCGAGAACCTGCTGGTCGACGGGGTCACCGAGGACGACGTGCGGGTCGGCGACGTCTTCGCGCTCGGCGGCGCCGAGGTCGAGGTCAGCCAGCCGCGGGTCCCCTGCGCCAAGCCCGCGGCCTTCACCGGCGAGGCGCGCCTCACGCGCGACCTGGTCGACACCGGCTGGACCGGCTGGTACCTGCGCGTGCTGCGGCCCGGGCCGGTCGCCGAGGGTGACGTGGGGCGGCTGCTGCGGCGGCGCGAGGGCGCTGCGAGCGTCGCCGAGCTCAACGCGGCGCGACGCGCGCGCTGAAGGCCGCGCGACCCGCGCGCGCTGAGTGCCGCGCGACGCGCGCCGAAGGCAGGGCGACACGGGCACTGACGGCCGCGCGACCCGCGCGCTGAGAGCCGCGCGACCCGCGCGCGCCTCAGCCACGGCTGAGCAGCACGACGCCGGCCACCATCGCCGCCGCCGCGATGAGCCGGCGCACGCGCTGACCCTCGCCGAGCAGCGACACCCCCAGCCACGCGCCGATCAGGACGCTGATCTCGCGGATCGGCGCCACCAGGCTCACGGGTGCCAGCGTGAAGGCGATCAGCACCAGCAGGTAGGTGAACGGGCTCAGTATCGCGACGGCGAACACCGCGCCGCGGTGCGCGCGCCACACCTGACGCAGGTCGGCGGGCCGCGACAGCGCGAACGGGGCCAGCAGGAGCATGCGCAGCAGCTCCGACCACCACAGGTAGAGCAGCGGCGGGACGCCCACGATGGCGACCGCGCGCGCGTCCCATAGCGTGTAGGAGCCGATGAACACCGCGGTGATCGCGCCCCACGCGAGGCCCGGGGCCAGTCTCCCCAGCGACCCCGCGGCCCGCGAGCGCCCGGACGCCAGGGTGATCGTCGCCACCACCACCAGCGCGGTCCCGGTCAGCGCCAGGGCGCTCGGGCGTTCCCCGAGCCAGGCGATCGCGCCCAGCGTCGCGAGCAGCGGCCCGCCGCCGCGCGCCAGCGGGTACACGAGCGACAGGTCGCCGACGCGGTAGCCGCGCTGCAGCGAGAGGAAGTAGCCGATGTGCAGGAGGGCGCTGCCGATCACCGCCAGGCCGCCGGCGAGGCCCACCTGGGCGAACGCCAGCCCCCCCTGGGAGATGGCCAGCGGCGCGTACAGCAGCGCCGTCAGGGCGGAGAACGAGAACACGAAGGCCGGGCCGCGCGTCGAGACGCCCGCGCGCTTGGCGAACAGGTTCCAGGTCGCGTGCAGGCTCGCCGAGGCGAGCACCAGCGCCAGCGCCAGAGGGCTCATGGGGGCGGCTGCGGGCCGCGCGAACGATGCCCGCGCCGCCCGAGAACCCGCGCTCCGTCAGCCGCCGACGTAGGTGAGCCAGCGGTCGTACGCGGGCAGCTTGCCGCTGACGACCTGCAGGTAGCGCTCGCGCATGGCCAGCGCGTAGGGACCGGCGACGCCCGGGCCGATCGGCCTCCGGTCGATCGAGGCGACCGGCGTGACCTCGGCGGCGGTGCCCGTCATGAACACCTCGTCGGCGGTGTAGAGCTCGTCGCGGGTGGCCATCGTGTTCTCGACGAGGGTGCCCATGTCGCGGGCGAGTTGGACGATGGTGTCGCGGGTGATGCCGCGCAGGTTCACCGAGTGCGCGATGGCGTAGAGGGTGCCGTTCTTGAGGAAGAAGACGTTCTCGCCGGTCCCCTCGGCGACGAAGCCCTCCTTGTCCAGCAGCAGGGCCTCTTCGTAGCCGTTTTCGAGCGCCTCCTCCTTGGCCAGGACCGAGTTGACGTAGTTGCCGCCGGCCTTCGACTTGGTGGGCATGATGTCGCCCGACGACCTGCGCCACGACGAGGTGATCAGCTTGGCGCCCTTCGTCACCGCCTCCTCGCCCAGGTACACGCCCCAGGGCAGCGTGGCGACCATGAAGTGCAGCAGGTTGCGGGCCGGGCTCACGCCCAGCGACTCGGGCCCGTACCACAGCAGCGGCCGGATGTAGCAACTCTTGCGCCGGTTGGCGCGGATGGTCTCGAGGATCGCCTGGTCGATCTCCTCCACCGTCATGGTGGGCTTCATGCCCAGGATCTTGGCCGAATCCAGGAGCCGCTGGCTGTGCTCGCGCAGCCGGAACACCGCCGGTCCGCGTTCCGTCTCGTAGGCACGGATGCCCTCGAACACGCTGGTGCCGTAATGCAGGGCGTGGGTCAGCACCGACACGGTCGCCTGCTCCTGGGGCACGAGTTGCCCATCTAGCCAGATCAGGCCGGCATCGAGCGCGCTGGTGGTGGTGTTGGGGCTGGGGGTCGTCGCCATCGAGGGTTCCTCCGATGCCACCCAGTATGTCAGGGCCGCGGCCGTCGGGCATCGCCTGCCGGGGCCCGCGGCGGCGGGCGCGGCGTGGCCCAACCGGTGGCCCACCAGCCTGGCGCTCGGTCGGGCGCGGTACCATCGCTGCGCCGCGCGCCTCCTCGCACGGAGCGCCGCGCGGGGGAGGTCACGATGAACGTCCTCGTCACCGGCGGCGCCGGCTACGTCGGCTCGATCACCACCGAGGCGCTCCTGGCGCAGGGCCATCGGGTGGTGGTGGTCGACGACCTGCGCACGGGCCACCGCGACGCCGTGCCCGAGGGCGCCGCGTTCGTCCTCTCCGACGTGGCGGACGCCGAGCTCGTCGGCTACGCCCTCGAGGAGCACCGGGTGGAGGCGATCCTCCACTTCGCGGCCTCCTCGCTGGTCGGCGAGTCGATGGCCGCGCCGCTCGACTACTTCGACAACAACGTCACCGGCGCCCTGCGGCTCTGGCGCACGGCATTGCGCCATGGCGTGAAGCGCGTGGTGGTCTCGTCGACCGCCGCCCTCTACGGCACACCGGACGAGGTGCCGATCCCGGAGACCGCCCGGCTCGCACCCGAGAGCGTGTACGGGGAGACGAAACTGCAACTCGAGCGCGCGCTGCAGTGGCTGGCGACCACCGCCGGGGTCGGCTCGGTGGCGCTGCGCTACTTCAACGCCGCCGGCGCCTCGCCGACCCGCGGCGAGGACCACCGGCCCGAGAGCCACCTCATCCCCATCGTGCTGGAGGCGGCCGCCGGCCGGCGGCCCAAGGTCGCCGTGTTCGGCGACGACTACCCCACGCCGGACGGTACCGCCGTGCGCGACTACGTCCACGTCGAGGACCTCGCCGCCGCCCACGTGCGCGCGCTCGAGATCCTCGAGCCCGGGGTGGCGCGCGCCTTCAACCTCGGCAACGGCCAGGGCTACTCGGTGCGCCAGGTGATCGACGTGGCCCGCGAGGTGACGGGCCGCGACATCGCCGCCGAGACCTCGCCGCGGCGCGCCGGCGACCCGCCCGTGCTGGTCGCGGACGCCAGCGCGGCGCGGCGCGAACTCGGCTGGACGCCCCGCCACCCCGAGCTGCGCGACATCGTCGCGACCGCCTGGGACTGGCACCGGGCGAACCCGGAGGGGTACGGGGCCTGAGCGCGTGCTTGGGACACGGCCGAAGGCCGTGTCCACGGCCAGGCGCATCCCGCACGCGGTTTCTCTCATGATGCGCCGTGGTACACAGCGTTCGTTCGGCGCGGTCCGCCGCCTGCGCCCCGCCGTCCGCTTCACGCGCTCGTGCCCGCTTGGAGCGTGTGCCCGCTTCGCGGGCGCGCCCGCTTCGTCGGTGTCGTGAAGCGACCCTCATGCGGGTCGCATCGGCCACCCACGGTGCCCGTGCTACCTTGAGCCCACCTTGGAGAGCCCCATGCTTCGACCTCGTCCAGCCTTCGCCCTCACGCTGCTGCTCGCGATCGCCGTGGCCGCGTTCGCTGGGGCCGCTGCCGCGCAGCAGCAGGTCCGCATCACCGGCGTCCACGTCGACGAGCTGGGGGACCTCCCCGGTGACATGCGCCTCGGCGCGTTCGCGGTCGAGCGCGGCATCGCCGCCGAGGAGGAGATCGCCTCGGTGCGCATGGTGGCCGGCACCTTCGACCTGGCGCTGGGCGAAGCCGTGCCCGACGACCGCTACCTCCGACCCCTGCTCAGCGGCTCGTTCCCGCTCGCGTTCATGATCGGCAACGAGTTCGTGGTCGATCGCGACGGCGTCCGCTTCGCCGTCGCCGTGCTGCATCCCTACCAGGACCGTTGCGGCGGCGACGCGTTCGACCCGCTGCGCGACGTGCGCTACGCCAGCACCATCCCCGAGCTGCCCGACTTCGGCGGCTTCTACAACCTCGTCTACGTCAGCGACCCGATCGTCCTGCGGGCGACCGCCGCGGAGTTCGCGTTGCAGCGCGGCTGGAACCTGGTCCTGAGCCGCTTCGACGGCGGGCGCCTGGTGTACGAGGTCGCGACGGCGGTCGAGCTCGTGGTCGTGACGACGGGACCGACGAGCGACGAGCAAGACCTCCTGCCCTGCCCCTGAGCGAGCGATGGCAGCACGCCTCCGCACTCGGCACGCCACCGTCGGCGGCGCAGCGTCGGCCGTGAAGGACGGCGGCTCCGGCGGCCGTGGCATCATGGCGCCATGGAACGCATCGATGGCCGCGCCGACGGCGCCGGACTCCGCGTCGGGCTGGTCGCGGCCCGCTTCAACGACCTGATCGTCGACCGCCTCCTCGAGGGCGCGCTCGGCGCCCTGCAACAGCACGGCGTGGACGACGACGACGTCGTCGTCGTGCGCGTGCCCGGCGCGGTCGAGGTGCCGCTGCTGGCGCAGGTCCTGGCCGACCGGGACGACATCGACGCCGTGGTGGCGCTCGGCTGCGTCATCCGCGGCAGCACCAGCCACTACGACTACGTCTGTTCGATGGTGGCCAGCGGCATCACCCGCGTCACCCTCGACGCCTCCAAGCCGGTGATCTTCGGCGTGCTCACCACCGAGAACCTCGAGCAGGCCTTCGATCGCGCCGGCGGCAAGCTGGGCAACAAGGGGGCGGAGGCCGCGGCGGCCGCCATCCTGACCACGACCGCGTTGCGGGCCGCGCGCGCGCACGCCTGACCGGCGCCCGCCGGCCGTAGGAGTCCCATGCGTCCTTGGCAGTGGCTCGTCCCCCTCACGACCGTCGCGACGATCGCCGTCAACGGCATGGCCAACGCCCTGCCCATCGCGGGGCGGCTCACCGGCGAGATCTCGGACTCGTTCCCGGTCGTCGTCACGCCGGCGGGTTACGTCTTCGCCATCTGGGGCGTCATCTACCTTGGGCTGGCGGCCTACGCGGTGTGGCAGTCGCTGCCCGCCCAGGCGACGAACCGCCGCGCGCGGGCGATCGCCGTGCCGGTGGCGATCGGCAACCTCGCGAACCTGGTGTGGATCCTGCTGTGGCATCACCTCTGGATCGGCACCAGCCTCGTCGCGATGCTCGGGCTGCCGCCGCAGGCCTGGGGCGTCGTCACGCTGCTGGTGGCCACCGCCCTCGGCGCCCGCATGCTGCAGCGCTACCGCGACCTGGCCTACGCGGCGGTCCTGGTGTGGGCGTTCGTCGGCATCGTGGTCGCGCAGTCGTCGTCGGTGTTCGTCGCGGCGACCGCCGTCCTCGGCGCGCTGGGCCTCGTCTACCTCGCGCTCACCACGTTCCAGCGTCCGAAGGGGGCCGCCACGGCGTGAGCGACGAACCACGACGCTCGTACACCGGCCGGGAGATCGTCCTCGAGCTCTTTCCCGCCACCCCCGACCGGTTGATCCCCAGGGCCAGCGCGTACACCGTCGAGCGCGACGCGGACGACGCGGGCGTGGTGGTGCGCGAGCGCGGCAACGGCCGCGAGCTGCTCCGCCTGGCGCCGGTCGAGCGACACAACCGCCGCTCGCTGCAGCTCTGCTGCGACCTGTGCCACTGGTCGGGCAACTCGCGCGACCTGCGCTTCCTGCGCGCCGAGGTGCCAGGCGCCGAGGGCCGGCGCTGGCGCTACCTCACCGCCTGCGTCGACGTCGAGGCCTGCGACGCCCGGCGGCTGGACGACGCGCGCATCGACCTGCTGCTGACGCATGACTGAACCCGCCCACGTCACCCTGGTGGCCGGCGGCGCGCAGGGCATCGGCCGGGCCGTCACCGCCGAGCGGCTGGCGGCGGGCGGCGCGGTCGTGGCGCTGGACGTCGACCGGCTCGCGCTCGACGACCTGGCGGCCTGGGCCGACGAGACGAGCCGCGGCGACCGGCTCGTCGCGGTCGCCGGCGACGTCGCCGACGAGGCGGACGTCGGTCGCTGCGTGGCGCGGGCGGTCGAGGCCTTCGGGCGGCTCGATGCGGTCGTGGCCGTCGCCGGGATCGGCGCGTTCGTCCCGCTGAGCGACCTCGATCCCGCCACCTGGCGGCGCGTGCTCGACGTCAACCTGACCGGTGCCTACCTGCTGGCGCGGGCGGCGGCGCCCCATCTCGCGGCGGCGCGCGGCGCGATCGTCACGATCGCCAGCACCCGCGCGCACCAGAGCGAGCCACATGGCGAGGCGTACGCCGCCTCCAAGGGTGGCCTGCTCGCCCTGACCCATGCCCTGGCCGTCAGCCTCGGCCCCGCCGTGCGCGTCAACGCCGTCAGCCCCGGCTGGATCGAGGTCCGCGACCGGCGCCGGCGCGGCGCCGAGCAGCCGGTCGTGCACGGCGATGCCGATCGCGAGCAGCACCCGGTGGGGCGCGTCGGCGTACCCGAGGACGTGGCGGCGGCGGTCGCCTACCTGCTGTCGCCCGCTGCAGGCTTCGTGACCGGGCAGGAGATCGTCGTCGACGGCGGGATGAGCGTGCGCATGCGCTACGCGCCCTGAGTTCACCCGTACGCCAGCGTGGGCGCGCAGGCCGGTGCGGGCGCGTGCGGCGGGGCCGCGACCGCGACGTTCGCGGGCGCCTGGGTCGGCGCGCCGTCGAGCGGCGCCCGTGGCGTGCGGGCCCAGATCAGCGTGAGCAGTAGCGCCAGAACCAGCAGCGCGACGCCCAGGCGGCGCGTCGCGGGGGTGCGGCGGCGCCAGCGGCCGAAGACCGTCCACACCTCGGCGGGGCGGCGCTCGGGCGGCGGGGCCATGCCGCCAGCCTACCGCCCGTGCCGTGAGGACCTTCGTTCGCGCCGGGTCGGCGGCTCGCTTCTCGCCGGCCCCGCGATAGGCTGGCGCATGCCGATCGAAGACGACCTGGTCCAGCGCACGCTCGCCGAGCTGTCGGCCGCCCTGGTGCGGCTCGAGCGCCGGCCCGAACCCGCGGCCGTCGCTGCGGCGCGCGGGCTGCTCGACCGCGCCTACCGCCGGCACCTCGGGGTGGCCGGCGAGGTGGTGCGCCGGCTCCCGAGCGACCAGCTGCTGGCGGTCATCTCCACCACCGGGCGCGTCGACGGCGAGCGCGCGTTCCTGACGGCCGCGCTCATCGAGGTCGACGCGGCGATGCCCGGCGGTGAGGGTGCGTCGCCGCCGGCCGGCGGCGACACCGCGCCGGCGCCGTCCGCTGGCGAGGCGACCGCCGTGTCGTCCGCGGATGGCGCGGCCCGGGCGCCGCTGCTGAAGCTGCGTGCGCTCGACCTCTACACCGAGGCCGGCGTCGCCCGGGTCGGGGTCGCCGACCTGCCCGAGCGCGTGCGACGGTTGCGCGCCGCCCTGCTGGAGCACCTGCTGCCCGAGGCCAGCTACGGCCGGCTGCTGCGCTACTTCGTGCACGAGGGCCGCTTCGCGGCCGCCGAGGACCTGCTCTTCGAGTGGCTCGAGGAGCACGGCGCCACGCCCACCCTGCGCGCGGCGGGCGAGGGCCTGTACGACGACCTCGAGGCGGAGTCGGACGAGCGGCTGCTCGCGGGCGAGTTGCCGCGCGACGAGCTCGCCGAGGGCCGGGCGATGTTCCGGCGCAGCTGCGGCGGCTGAGCGGTAGGCTCGGGCATGGCCAGAGAGCCGCGCCCCGCGCCGGCGGCCGCCCCCGGGTCGGACCCGGCCGCGGCGGAGCGCCCCACGTCCTCGACCCCGCGCGGGGTGGCTTCCGCGCGCTCGCGCGGGGTGGCCTCCGCGCGCTCGCGCGCGATGCCCGAGAGCGTGTTCGCGCACATGGACGCCGCCAAGGCCGCCGCGCGGGCGGACGGGCGCGACGTCATCGACCTGTCGATCGGTTCCTCCGACCTGCCGCCGCCGCCCGAGGCGCTCGCCGCGCTGCGGGACGCGACCGACGACCCCGCCACCTACGGCTACTGCCTCGCCAGCGGGTCGCGTCCGCTGC
>JAHYJQ010000089.1 GCA_019429025.1 Trueperaceae bacterium
GGCGGAGAGCGGCCCGCCGGTGGCCCGCTCGAGCAGCTCCTCGGGCGCGAAGCGCGAGCCGTGGCGGTGGACGTGCTCCACGAGCCATGCGAGGATCGGCGCGAAGCGCCCCGCGCGCACCAGCGCCTCGAGGTCGCCGAGGTCGCGTGCCATCGCCTCCCATAGCTGCACGCTGGCGAGGGTGCCGAGCGAGTACGTCGGGAAGTAGCCGAACATCCCCCACGACCAGTGCACGTCCTGCAGGCAGCCGTCGCGGTCGTCGGGCGGCTCGATGCCGAGCAGCTCGCGGCTCTTCTCGGCCCAAGCGCCGGGCAGGTCGTCCACCTCGAGCGAGCCCTCGACCAGGGCGCGCTCCAGCTCGAAGCGCAGCATGACGTGCAGGTGGTAGGTGACCTCGTCGGCCTCCACCCGGATCAGGCTCGGGCGCACGTCGTTGATGGCGGCGACGAAGGCCTCCAGGGGCACGTCGTCGAGAACCCCGGGGAACGCCGCCCGCAGGCGCGGGTACGCCCCCTCCCAGAACGCGCGGCTGCGACCGACGAGGTTCTCCCACAGGCGCGACTGCGACTCGTGGATCGCCAGGCTCACCGACGCGCCCAGCGGCGTGTCGGCGTGCTCCGCCGGCAGGTTCTGGTTGTACATCCCGTGGCCGGCCTCGTGGATCGTCCCGAAGAGCGCGCCGGACAGGAAGTTGCGCTGGTAGCGGGTGGTGATGCGCACGTCGCCCGGCCCGATGGTGGTGGCGAAGGGGTGGGCGGTGCGGTCGATGCGGCCGCGCTCGAAGTCGTAGCCCATCGCCCGCACCGTCTCGACGGCGAACGCCTCCTGGGCCGCCTCCGGGAAGTCGCGGCGCAGCACGCTCGTGTCGGGCCGCACCTCGCTCTCGCGGATGGCGCGGGCGAGGTCGACGATCTCGTCGCGCAGCGGGCCGAACACGGCCTCGACCCGCTCGGCGGTGGAGCCGCGCTCGTACAGGTCGTGCAGCACGTCGTAGGCGGGCGCCTCGCCGTTCAGGGCGGCGGCCTGCTCGCGGGTCAGGTCGATCATCGCCCGCAGCTCCGGCGCGAAGGCCGCGAAGTCGTCCTCGCGCCGCGCGCGCTCCCACACCTGGCGCCCGCGGACGCGCTGACGCGTCATGGCGGCCACCAGGTCGGCCGGCATCTTCAGGGCGCGATCGAGCATGCGGCGCGTCTCGCGGACGAGGGCGCGGTCGTCGCCCTCGAGCCCGTCGCCCTCGAGGTCCTCGACCAGCCCGACGAGGGCGGGGTCGGTCGCGTGCTGGTGCCCCAGGCGGGCCAGCGTCGCCATCTGCCGGCCGCGCGCCTCGGCGCCGCCCGGCGGCATGTGCGTGCTCTGGTCCCACGACAGCAGCGCGCCGGCCTGAGAGATGTGGGCGACGACGGCGAGGCGTTCGCGCAGGGCGGTGAGGCGGTCGGCGGAGTTCGGCATGCGGCATGCTACCGGATGCGACGGCCGAAGCGCGTCCAGGACCACGTTCGCGCGCCCTGGACGGGCGTGGTAGCGTACGCCTCATGGAGGCGCCCAGCGACGCTCGTCCGCTCTCCGGTGCCCGCCCGCTCGCGGGCGCCCTGCCCGAGGCCGCCCGCGACCTGCTACAGCGGGAACGCGCCGTCCTCGGCGACCTGCGCGCGCTCGTGGCCCGCGCCGAGCTCGGCGGCAGCGGCGAGCGCGACCTCGCGACCGCGCTCGACGACCTCGAGGGCCTGTTCCTGCTGGTGGTCGTCGGCGAGTTCAACGCCGGCAAGTCCACCCTGATCAACGCGCTGCTCGGCGAGAGCGTCATGCGCGAGGGGGTGACGCCCACCACCGACCGGGTGACGCTCATCGTGCACGGCGAGAAGGAGACGCGGAGCGAGCTGTCGCCCGAGCTGGTGCGCATCACCCACCCCGCCGCGCGGCTGCGGGCGCTGGCGCTGGTCGACACGCCCGGCACCAACGCCGTCATCACGCGGCACCAGGTGCTGACGGAGCGCTTCGTCCCGCGCGCCGACCTCATCCTGTTCGTCACCTCGGCCGACCGGCCGTTCACGGAGAGCGAGCGGGCGTTCCTGCAGCGCATCGCGGAGTGGGGCAAGAAGGTCACGGTGGTCGTCAACAAGGCCGACCTGCTCGAGGACGACGCGGCCGTCGCCGAGGTGCTGGCCTACGTCCGCGCCCACGCCCGCGACACGCTCGGCAGCGAGCCCACCGTGGTCGCGCTGAGTGCGCGCGTGGCCTCGCGCGCGGTGGCCGCAGCCGGCGCGGGCGACGCGGGCGGCGAGCCGGCGCCGTCCGCCGAACCCAGCGGGCTCGGCGAGCCCGGCGGGCTCGGCGAACTCGGCGGGCTCACCGAGCTGGAACGGATCCTGGCCGATCGCGTCGACGTCGACCGCGTGCGCCTGAAGCTGGAGGCCGGCCTGGGGGTCGGCTGGCACGTCGCGAACGACGCGATCGCCGCGATCGAGGCGCAGCGGGAGCTGCTGCGCGACGACCGCCGCACCCTCGACGACGCCGACCGGCAGCAGACGCAGTGGGCCAAGGACGTCGCCCGCGAGGGCCGCGCCTACCTCGACCGCGTCAAGACCGTGCTGCTGGAGGTCGAGCGTCGCGGCGAGGTGTTCTTCGACGACACCGTGCGGCTGGGCCGGCTCGTCACGCTGCTGCGGGCGGAGAAGGTGCGCGCGGCCTTCGAGGAACGGGTGCTGCGCGGCGCCGAGCAGGAGATCGACGAGGCCGTGACGGGGATGAGCGACTGGTTCGTCGAGCGCACCCTGCAGCAGTGGGAGGACGTCGTCGCGTTCGTCTCCGAGCGCCGCAAGGCCGGCGACGAGCGCGTGGTCGGCGAGGTCGGCGGGCGCTTCCGCTACGACCGCGCGGCGCTGATCGGCGCGCTGCGCCAGCGCGCCGAGGGCGTCCTCGAGGGCTACGACGTCCAGGCGGAGTCGCGCCGCCTGGCGGAGGCGCTGCAGGCGAGCGTCCTGCAGACCGGCCTGCTCGAGGTCGGCGGCCTCGGCCTGGGCGCCGCGATCGTGGCGATGGTGACCTCGACGGCGTGGGACCTCACCGGGATCGCCGCCGGCCTGACGGTCATGGGGCTCGGCCTGTTGGTCCTGCCGCGGCGGCGGGCGAAGGCGAAGCGCGAGCTGCACCGACAGATGCAGGCCCTGCGGGACGGCCTCGAGGGGGGACTCGGCCGCCAGCTCGACGAGGAGGTCCAGCGCGCGAAGGAGCGCCTGACCGCGGCCGTCGCGCCCTACACGCGCTTCGTCCGCGCCGAGCTCGAGCGCCTCGACGCGCTGGCCGAAGAGCTGGACGGCGTCCGCGAGCGGCTCGTCGAGCTGCGGGCCGAGGCGTCGCAGCTGGCGACCGCGGCCGACTGACGTTGAAGCAGCCGCGGCGACGTGGTCGCCGCTGACGCCGCGGCCGGGCGGACCCGGCCCCCGCGGCGCGGTGACCGGACGGCCCCGGGCCCCCGTCCCTGCTACGCTTCGTGCGTGACGTCGCCCCTCCCCACCCCGACCACCCCCGCGCCCGCACGCATCGCCTTCCAGGGCGTCCAGGGGGCGTTCTCCGAACAGGCCGCGCTGCAGTTCGCCCCGGACGCCGAGGCGATCGGCTTCGCCAGCTTCGAGGAGGCCTTCGACGCCGCCGTCCGCGGCGACTGCACCCACGCCTGCCTGCCGGTGGAGAACTCGCTGGCGGGCTCGATCAACCAGACCTACGACCTGCTCACCGACTCGGTGCTCCACGTGGTGGGCGAACAGGTCGTGCGCGTCCGCCACAACCTGTTGGCCAAGCCGGGGACCCGCCTGGAGGACGTCCGCCGGGTCTACAGCCACCCCCAGGCGCTCGCCCAGTGCCAGGCCTACCTGCGCAAGCACGGCTTCGAGGCGGTCACCGACTTCGACACCGCCGGCGCGGCCAAGCTGCTCGCCGAGAACGGCGGCGAGGGCAAGGCCGCCCTGGCCAGCAGGCGCGCCGCGGAGGCGTACGGCCTCGAGGTCCTGGCGCAGAACGTCGAGGACCTGGCCTTCAACTACACGCGCTTCTTCGTGCTGGCCGCGGACGCCGCGCCGCGCCGCGAGGGCCCGGCCAAGACGAGCCTGGTGCTCGCCACCCGCCACCGCCCCGGCGACCTGGTCGACTGCCTCGTCGAGTTCCCCAAGCACGGCATCAACATGACCAAGCTCGAGTCGCGCCCGCGGCGCGACAAGCCGTGGAGCTACCTCTTCTACATCGACATCGAGGGGCACGTGGAGGACGCCCACGTGGCCGGCGCGCTGACCGGCCTCATGCGCAAGGCCGCGTTCGTGAAGTTCCTCGGCTCGTACCCCGCCGCCCCGGCGCTGGTCGAGCTCGACTGACAGGGAGGCCGCCATGCCCGACGCGCCAGCCCCAGCCCCGCCCGACGACGCCGCCGACACGCTCCGTCTCGACGACGCGCTCAAGCTCGCCGGCGTCGCCGCCACCGGTGGCGAGGCGAAGGTCCTCATCCAGGGGGGCGCCGTCCGCGTCAACGGCGAGGTCGAGACGCGCCGCAAGCGCAAGCTCGTCGAGGGCGACGTCGTCGAGGTGGGCGACGACAGCTTCGAGATCGCCCTCAGCGACGATGACGAGGAGAAGGAGGAGGGGGAGGAGAACGACGTGCTGGCCGACGACGAGGACGACGACGAGGACGCGCCGCAGCTCGACGACGCCGAGCTGGCCCGCTGGGCCTCGTGGGTCGAGGACCGCGTCGCCGACGACGACGTCGAGGCCGTGATCATCCGCCTCGGCGAGCTCCACCCCGACGCCCTGGAGGCCGTCTTCGCCCGCCTCCCCGCGGACGTCGAGGAACACGTGCTGAACGCGCTCGACGAGGTCCTCGAGCGCGCCGAGGAGGACGCAGGGGACGACGGCGACCTGCCCATGCAGGCCTGAGCGCCCGCCATCACGTCGCGCCCGATCGCCGCCAGGCGACCAGCGGGCGGTCGGGCGCGGCGTCGAGCGCCACCGTCTCGCCCGGCGACAGTGCCTCGCGCGACCGGTAACGCCCCTCCCAAGGCCGTCGCCAGCGCGACGCGCTGCCCTCACCCACGGCCACCGTCCACGCCTCGGGCACGCCGGCGCGGGCGCAGCGGTGCGCGCGCCAGCGCAACGGCGCCTCGTGCTCGCCGACGAACACGGCCAGCGCCAGCGCCGCCGCCGGGATGCCGCCGCCCTGCGTCCGCCAGGCCGGCCCCGCCTCCCACACCGGCCGCACCAGCCCGACCTCCGGCCGCAACAGGTCGCGTTCGCCCAGCGCGACCGCCTCACGGACCATCACCCGGTGATCGGGCAGCTCGCGGTCGAGCGTCGCCGCCAGCTCGGTGACGACCGCCACCACGGCGGCCCGCGGCGGCGGCGACGCCAGCACGACGCCGGCGACGAGCTCGAGGCCGGCGCCGTTCCTCAGCTGGCCGCTGGCGAACAGGTCGTGCAGCTCGGCGAGGGTGACCGGGGAGCGGAGCATGCGCCAGGCTAGCGCCGACGCCAGACGGCGCCCGCGGCGACTTCGCCGCGGCCGAACGATGCTGGGCCGCGGCCGCGACCCCCCGAGATGGCGGCCAAGGGCGGCCGGCGGCCGCGCGGCGGCGGGTGGTACACTCCGCCGGACCCTGCGCAGGCGGTGCCTGCGGCGCCTGCGGCACGAACGGCGCAGGCGGCGCCCGCGAATGGCGGCCACTGCGCCTGCGGGCGTCAGACCGTGGGCCGACCGTCCGAACGGAACCGGGGGACCTGGAGAGCGATGCCACGACGCGACGACATCCACAAGATCCTCATCCTCGGGTCGGGACCGATCGTCATCGGTCAGGCCGCCGAGTTCGACTACTCCGGCACCCAGGCGTGCAAGGCGCTGCGGGGGGCCGGCTACGAGGTCGTCCTCATCAACGCCAACCCGGCGACGATCATGACCGACCCCGAGGTCGCCGACCGCACCTACGTCGAGCCGCTCACGCCCGAGTTCGTCGAGAAGGTCATCCTGGCCGAGCGGCCGGACGCGCTGCTGCCCACCCTCGGCGGCCAGACGGCCCTCAACCTGGCCATGGCGCTGCACGAGAGCGGCGTCCTCGAGCGCCACGGCGTGCGGCTGATCGGCGCCAACTACGACGCCATCCACAAGGGCGAGGACCGCCAGGCCTTCCAGCAGGCGATGGCCAAGATCGGCCTCAAGACGCCAGCCGGCAAGATGATCGGGTCGCTCGACGAGGCCCTCGAGTTCGTCGGTTCCATCGGCTACCCCGCGATCATCCGCCCGAGCTTCACGCTCGGCGGCACCGGCGGCGGCATCGCCTACGACGAGCGCGAGTTCCGCGACATCGTCCGCCAGGGCCTGCACGACTCCCCGGTCCACACCGTCCTGGTCGAGCAGTCGGTGCTGGGATGGAAGGAGTACGAGCTCGAGGTGATGCGCGACGTCAACGACACCGTCGTCATCATCTGCTCGATCGAGAACTTCGACCCCATGGGGGTCCACACCGGCGACAGCATCACGGTCGCGCCGGCGCAGACGCTGTCCGACAAGGAGTACCAGCGCCTGCGCGACCACGCCATTGCGATCATCCGCGAGATCGGCGTCGAGACCGGCGGCTCGAACATCCAGTTCGCCGTCAACCCGGAGAACGGCGACGTCATCGTCATCGAGATGAACCCGCGGGTGTCGCGCAGCTCCGCGCTCGCGTCCAAGGCGACCGGCTACCCGATCGCCAAGATCGCCGCCCTGTTGGCGGTCGGCTACCACCTCGACGAGCTCCCGAACGACATCACCAAGGAGACGAAGGCCGCCTTCGAGCCATCGATCGACTACGTGGTGACGAAGATCCCGCGCTTCGCGTTCGAGAAGTTCCCCGAGACGCCCGACGCCCTCGGCACCCAGATGCGCTCGGTCGGCGAGGTGATGGCGATCGGCCGCACCTTCAAGGAGTCGCTCCAGAAGGCGATGCGCTCGCTCGAGCTCGACATTCGTCACGCCTTCGCGCAGGTCGACGAAGCCGGGCTCGAGGCCGCCCTGTACGCCAACCCCAAGCGCCTCGGCGCCGTCATGGAACTGCTGCGGCGGGGCCGCAGCGTCGCCCTGCTGCACGAGCAGACCCACATCGACCCGTGGTTCCTCGCGCAGCTGCGGGAGATCGTCGAGGCCGAGCGCGAGGTGACGGCCCTCGGCGACCCGTCCGCGTGGCGATGGGAGACGTGGCGCGAGGCCAAGCGCCTGGGCTTCTCCGACGCCGACCTGGCGCGGCTGACCGGCACGGATCCGGCGCGCGTGCGCGCCTGGCGCGTGGCCAAGGGGCAGATGCCGGTGTACAAGACCGTCGACACCTGCGCCGCCGAGTTCGAGGCGTACACGCCGTACCACTACTCGACGTACGAGTGGGAGGACGAGGTCCGCCCGTCGACGCGACCGAAGGTCGTCATCCTCGGGTCGGGACCGAACCGCATCGGACAGGGCGTCGAGTTCGACTACGCCACCGTCCACGCCGTGTGGGCGCTGCGCGATGCCGGGTTCGAGACGATCATGGTGAACTCCAACCCCGAGACCGTGTCGACGGACTACGACACCGCCGACCGCCTCTACTTCGAGCCCCTGACCTTCGAGGACGTGCTCAACATCGTGGAGCACGAACGCCCCGAGGGCGTGATCGTGCAGCTCGGCGGGCAGACGCCGCTCAAGCTCGCCAGCGCGCTCCAGTCTGCTGGCGTCCCCCTGTGGGGGACACCCGCAGCATCCATCCACGCCGCCGAGGACCGCGACGCCTTCCACGAGCTGTGCACCCGCCTCGGCATCCCGCAGCCGGCCGGCGGCGTGGCGCACGACGCCGCCGAGGCCAAGCGGCTGGCGCACGAGATCGGCTACCCGGCGATGGTCCGTCCCTCCTACGTGCTGGGCGGCCGCGCCATGCGCGTCGTCCGCTCCGACGCCGAGTTGGACGGCTACCTGCGCGAGGTGTATGCGGAGCTCCCCGACGAGCCCAGCATCCTGGTGGACGCCTTCATCGCCGGCGCGGTCGAGGTCGACGTCGACGCGCTGTGCGACGGCCAGCGCACGGTGGTCGCCGGGATCATGGAACACGTGGAGGCGGCCGGCATCCACTCCGGCGACTCGGCCTGCATCACGCCACCCGTGTCGCTGAGCGAGGCGGCGATCGAGCGCATCCACGCCCACACGGTCCAGCTGGCCGAGGCGATCGGCGTCCGCGGCCTGATCAACGTCCAGTACGTCATCAAGGACGGCGAGGTGCTGGTGATCGAGGCGAACCCGCGCGCCAGCCGCACCGTGCCCTACCTCTCCAAGGCGATCGGCCACCCGCTGGCGAAGTACGCGGCGCTGATCGCGGCGGGCCGCACCCTCGAGGAGATCGGCCTGACCGAGACGCCGCGCCCCGCCTTCTACAGCGTCAAGGAGGCGGTGCTGCCGTTCCTGAAGTTCCGCGGGGTCCAGCCGCTGCTGGGGCCGGAGATGCGCTCGACGGGCGAGAGCATGGGGATCTCGCCCGATCCGCACCTCGCCTACTACAAGGCCCAGCTCGGCGCCAACGTCAAACTCCCGCGGGACGGCCGGGTGCGGCTCATCGGCGAGGGCCTGGAGGCCCTCGCGCGGCGTCTGGCCGGGGCGGGCTTCGAGGTGGTCACGGGGGCGCCCGCCGACCTCGCGGAGATCGCCGGCGACGGGCTCCTGATCGACGTGGCGCACACCCCCGCCCTGCGCCGCGCGCTCGAGGAGGGGGTGGCGTACGTCACCACGCCCGAGGCGGCCGCATGGACGGTCGCGGCCATCGAGCGCGCGGCCGAGACGGAGCTTCGCGTGTGGGCCCTACAGGACCTGCACCGACCGGGGACCATCGCGGAGCGTACGCCGGGCTGAGCCACGCGGGCCGGCGCGGATCCCCCGGCGCCGGTCGGCGCGGATCACCCGGCGCCGGTCGGCGCGGATCCCCCGGCGCCGGTCGCCACGACCACCCGGTTTCGGGCCGCCGCCGCGTCAGCGACGCCGGCGGGATCGCTTCACGGCCACCAGCGACAGGTCGACCTCGTCCGCCTCCGGCTCGTCGCTCCCCAGGCCGGGGCCGGCGAACGGCCGCGCCGCGGCCTGGTCGACAGGCTCGAGCAGCGGCGCCTGGCGCGTCTCGCGCGCGCGCGCATCGCGCCCGCGCGCGCCCATGCCCGCGGCCCCGGCATCGGCGGGGACCGAGTCGGCGTCCTGCGACGCCGCAGCGTCCTTCGGCGCCGAGGCCTCAGGGGCTGCGGCGGGCGCATCACCGGTCGCGTCGCCGACCGCCTCTTCCAGGCCATCGCCCACGACGTCCGCAGCCTCGATCGGGGCGACGTCGTCGGGCAGGCCCCGGACGCGGTCGCGCTGCCGCTCCGGCAGCCGGGCACGCAGCGAGGCGGCGTAGGCGCCGATCTGGTCGAGGGCGTCGTGCACGCGGTAGCGGAGGCAGAACTCACCCGAGTCGACGCGGCTGACCAGGTGCCACGGGGCGTCGCAGAGGCGCTCGAGGACGCGCAGCGCCTGCTCGCGGGGCACGTCGGCGGAGCCGGCGACGTCCTCGAGCATGAAGACCGCGGGCGCCTTCATCAGGGCCAACCTCTCCAACACGGCCGAGAAGGTCCCGCGCTCCTGGACGCGCTTGGCCACCGTGCGCTCGAAGCGGTCGAGGCCGTACTCGAACAGGCCGTCGCGCTCGAAGTGCGGCGCCAGATCGAACGGCCCGAGCGGCATCGTGGCCGAGAGCTCGATGACCCGCTGCAGCCCCGCCCACGACCACAGGGTCGCCTTCGCGAGGTCGGCCGGGGCCACCAGGCGGTGGAGGTCGCGGTGGTCGCCGACGACGGCCATGTGGGTCGCGCCCGATTCACGCCGGCGGGCGAGCAACGCCGCCCAGTCGAGCCGCTGCCCGTCGGGCAACACGTGCACCAGCACGCGCTCGAAGCGCCGGCCGTAGTCGGCGTGCAGCATGAGTTGACCGTGGGCCAGGCCCTCGACCCGGTAGCCCAGCGTCGTGAACGCCTCGCGCGCGCGCTTCGTCTTGGCGGGGTCGCCAGGCGGGAGCGAGGCGGAGTTCAGGCCGGCGTCGGCCGCGAACAACCCTGCCCGCGGGGCGGGGCTGACGCGCGGCGCCGGCGGAGCCGTGCGCTCGACCGGGCGCGGTTCCCCGAGTCGATCGAGCCGCAGCGGGTCATCCGACGGCTGGGCCTCGGAGGCGGGTTCCTTCGCTTCCTCGCGCCGACGTCCCCAGGGCAGGCGCAGGCGTCGCACCAACGGCTGGTCCCAGGAGAAGGACTCGGCGTCCTCGCCGCCCGCGCGCTCACCGCGGCGACGGTCGCGCTGGCGCCGGGCGTCCGCCTGGACGTCGTCCTCGGCGTGGGCCGCCAGGCGCTCGCGCGTGCGGCGCCGCGCATCGTCGAGCTGCTCGGCTTCCAGGAGGTCCCCGATGTCGGCACCCGCGGCCGCGGTCGCCGAGCCGACGACCTGCGCCAACTCGTCGGCCTCGACCATGGCCATGATCTCGGCCTCGCGGGCGGCCTGGGCCTCGAGCGCGGCCTCGACCTCGGCCCGCGCCCGTGCGGCGTCCTCCCCCTCCGCCCGGGCCGCGGCCTCGCGTTCCGCCCGGGCCGCGGCCTCGCGTTCCGCCCGGGCCGCGGCCTCGCGCTCGCCGGCGCCCGCCTTCGCTACCTCGGGTCTGCGTTCGGGACGCGCCCGCTCGCCGGCATCGTCGACGCGCGGCATCGCCAGGTCCGGCGCATCGGCCGGCGCCGCCTCCGGCAGGCGCGGCTGCCAACGGCCCTCACGCAGCACCAGGCGGGCGTCGCGCTCGAGCGCCTGACGGAGCGGGAAGCCGCTGGGTAGCTCACCGTGCATCTCGCGGATCTCGGCCTCCGACATCGGCAGGCCCGCCTCGACGAGCTCGTCGAGCAGGCGCCCGACGACGTCGGGGCGGGTGAAGTCGGGCCGTCGCGGCCGCAGCACGGCCGTGATCGCGAAGCGGCCGTCCTCCTGGGGCCGGATGTGCAACTCGTCGTTGACGGTCAGCTCGTGCGCCTCGAAGAACGGTCCGAGGCCCAGGACGCGCCGGCCGTCCACCCGCAACGTGAACTCGACGTCCTTCTGCGGGTCGAGGGCGAGAACGTCGCCGCGCTCCGGAAAGACGCCGAGCAGGTTGAGCGGGAGGGTCAGGGACCCGGTCCGAATGCAGATCCGGGTGAGGGGGTAGCGATACGCTTCGGCCATCAACACCCTCGATTCGATGGGGTTGGTGCGGGACGGGCCGCCTCGATCCCGGTGGATCCGGGTACCAGATGCGGTACCGAGGCGTCGCCGTACGTCAACATTTGACGGAGCGTATCACAACTGGGCGACACGTGTGCGCATAGACGACGTCAGGCACGCGTCTCCGGCCGCCGGCTGCGGCGGCGGAGCGGGCACGGGGCGCCGACGAGAGCACGGCATCCCGTCAGGGACGGGTTTCGTGGCCCGTCGGCGCGAACCGCAGGCGGCGCCGAGGCGCGTCGGGGGTGGGGCGTGGTCGGGGCGTGACCCGGTGGTCGTCGGGCAACGCTTCGAGGGCGACACGCAGGTCGTGGCCCCGCGGGCTGACGCCGGCGCTCGCGGCGCCGGCACGGCGGGCCGGCCGGCTCGGGGCAGGCCCGGCCTTCGCGGCGGGCGCCGCGGCGGCGGGCCGGCGGCGGGCGCCGCGGCGCGCCGCGGCGCGCGGCTCGGCG
>JAHYJQ010000090.1 GCA_019429025.1 Trueperaceae bacterium
AGGCCGGAGCCGAGGGAGAAGTTGCTGCTGGGGCAGTGCGCCACGGCGGCGCCCGCGGCGGCCAGGCGCTCGAGCTCGTCCTCCTGCGGGTGCAGGTCGTGGGCGAACACGCTGCGCGGGCCCACGAGACCCGCCGCCTCGTACGTCGCCAGGTAGTCGGCGGCCCCGGGGAAGCCCGCCAGGACGCGAACGATCTCGTCGGGCGTCTCGTTGAGGTGGCTGGTGACCAGCGCCCCGGGCGCCTCGGCCGCCGCCGCGGCGCAGGCGGCGAGCAGCTCCGGCGTCGAGGACAGCGAGAAGCGCGGCGTCACCGCGTAGCGCAGCCGCCCGCGGCCGTGCCAGCGGCGGGCGAGGAAGCGGGCCTCCTCGTAGGCGAGCTCGGGCGTGACGCGCAGCTCCGGCCGCAGCCCGATGTCGGCGACGCAGACGCCGGCGGCGATGCGCAGGCCGCTGGCCTCCGCCTCGTGGAAGAAGGCCTCCATGGCGACCGCGAAGTGGGCGCCGAAGACCAGCGCGCTGGTGGTGCCGTTGCGCGCCAGCAGGCGCAGGAAGGTGCGGGCCTCCGCCCGGGCGAAGGGGGCGTCGGCGAAGCGCGCCTCGTGCGGCAGCGTCCGCTCGGCCAGCCACGCCAGCAGCCCGCGGCCCAGCGACCCCATGACGCCGACCTGGGGGTAGTGCACGTGGGCGTCGACCAGGCCGGGCAACAGCAGGGCGCCGCGGCGGTCGTCGACCACGGCACCGGGGAAGCGCGCGCGCACGGCGGCCCAGTCGCCGACCGCGACGATGCGGCCGTCCGCGCCGACGGCGAGGCCGCCGTCGTCCCACGCCGCGAGCGCCGCCGGCCCCTCGGCCCACGGGTCGCCCGGCACGTGCGCCAGCGCGCCGCGCAGCAGCAGGACGGCGCTCGCTCGGCGAGCGGCGCTCGCTCGGCCGGCGGCGCTCATACGGCCAGCGGCACCAGCCGGGCCGCGACGACGTCGACCAGGCCGTGGTCGGTCACGCGCAGCGCCGGGATGACGGCGAGGCCGAGGAAGGAGAGCGTCATGAAGGCGTCCGAACCGCTGCCGCCCAGTGAGCGCACGGCCGCGTCGAGGGCGTCGAGGTCGGCCACCACCCGCTCGAGCGGCGCGTCCGTGACCAGCCCGGCGATCGGCAGGGCCAGCTCGGCCACCACGCGCTGCCCGTCGTCGACGACGAAGCCGCCGCCGAGCTCGGCGACGCGCAGCGCCGCGCGCCGCATCGAGGCGTCGTCGGCGCCGACCAGCATGAGGTTGTGGTGGTCGTGGCCGACGCTGCTCGCCAGGGCGCCGCGGCGCAGGCCGAGGCCCTGCACCAGGCCGAGGCCGACGCCCGTCCCGGGCGCCGGGCGGCCGTGCCGGTGGACGCAGGCGAGCTTGAGCAGGTCGCGCTCGGGGTCTGCCACCACCTCGCCGCCGACGACCCTGGGGACGGCGGTCGTCGCCTCGGTGACGACCTGCCCCGGCAGCGGCCGGAGCACGCGCACGCGGCGCCCGCCCTCGGGCGCGGGCATGCGCAGGGCGCCATCGCCCAGGTCGGGCAGGCGCACGCTGGCGCGCAGGCCGGCGGCCTCGGGTCGCCGCTCGGCCGCCGCGGCGGCGTCCGCGAGCGCCCGCTCGGCGGCCCCGGTCAGCCGCCCATCCTCGGCCACCCAGCGGCCGTGCCGCAGCACGCGGGCGACGCGGAAGGCGGCGAGGTCGTCGATCACCAGCAGGTCGGCGAAGTAGCCGGGCGCCACGGCGCCACGGCGGGGCAGCCGGTAGTGGCGGGCGGTGTTCCACGACGCGCAGCGCACGGCGTACACCGGGTCGACGCCGGCGGCGATCGCGCGGCGGACGAGCACGTCGACCGCACCCTCCGTCAGCAGGTCGTGCGGCAGGCGGTCGTCCGTGACGAAGCCGATGCGGTCCGCATGGCGCGGCGTGACCAGCGGCAGGAGGGCGTCGAGGTCGCGCGTGACCGACCCCTCGCGGACCATGAGGAACGCGCCGGCGGCCAGCTTCTCGCGGCCCTCGTCGAGACCGGTGCTCTCGTGGTCGGAGCCGACGCCGGCGGCGAGGTACGCCTGCAGCGCGCGGCCGCCGAGCCCCGGCGCGTGCCCCTCCGTGGTCTTGCCCGCGTGCTCGGCCACGGCCACCTTGGCCAGCTGCTCGAACGCGCCCGCCACCACGTCGGGGAAGCTCATCAGCTCGGCGACGCCGACCACGCGCGGGTGGGCGAGCAGCTCGTCGATCTCACCGACGCCCAGCTCCGCGCCGGCGGTCTCGAGTGCCGTCGACGGCACGCACGAGGGCGCGGCGGTCCACAGGTCGAAGGGCAACTGCTCGGCGAAGGCCAGCCACCAGCGGACGCCCTCGAGGCCGGCGACGTTGGCGATCTCGTGGGGGTCGTTGATGCCCCCGACCACCCCGCGGGGCAGCACGGCGCCGGCGTACGCGGCCGGCGTCACCAGCGACGACTCGACGTGCAGGTGGCCGTCGATCAGGCCCGGCGCCAGGTAGGCGCCGGCGAGGTCGAGCTCGTGGAGGGCTGGGGGCGGTGTCTCGCCCCCAGCCTCGGGCCGCCGCGCCGGCAAGACGGCCGCCACCAGCCGCCCCGCGATCTCGACGTCGACCTCCTCGACCTCGCCCGTGAAGACGTTGAGCAGGCGCGCCCCGGTCAGGCGCAGGTCGGCGGGACGCCGGCCGGCCGCGACGTCGACGGCCGCCCGCAACTCGTCGAGGGTGGGCGCCAACGGGCCGCCCGACGGCAGATCACGCGCTGCTGGGCTCATGCTCCAGCGTACACGGGCGGCCCCCGCGGGGGCCGCCCGTGTACCGAGAGCGGGTCGGGCGTGGGTCAGGCCCGGCTCAGGGCTCGCCGTCCCAGGGGCCGCGCACGTTCTCGGCCGCCCACTCCATCCCGAGGAGCTCGCCCAGGGTCGCCGACACGCCCTCGGCGTAGACGAGGTTGCCCTTGCGGTCGCGCAGGGGACCGGTGAAGGGCTCGAACTCCGCCGGCAGGACGCTCATCTGCTCGAGGCGCCGCTCGACGAGGTCGTAGACCGAGATCTCGCCGAACTCGGGGTGGTCGAGCACGGCGGCGCGCAGCTGCGCCTCGTACGCCGGGTTGATCAGCATGCCCGGCTCGGCGCCGGCCTCGACGGCCTCCTCGCCCAGACCCCAGAAGTAATCGACGTCGGCCAGGTTGCCCGCCGCGTACGTGCCATCCAGGATCTTCTCGACGACGTCGATGAGGATCGCGTCCCAGTTGACGAGCTGGCCCGACGCCACCGTCTCCGGCGAGAAGGGCAGCATCGAGGCGTAGTGCGAGAAGCTCGGGAAGCCGCGGGTGGCGGCCACCTGGATGACCGTCGGGGTGTCCTCGGTGAAGGCGAACACGTCGGCGCCCTCGCTCATCAGGGCCTGGGTGGCCTCCTGCGCGCCCGCGGGGTCGAACCAGGCGTACAGCCAGCGGACGTCGACGACGGCGTCCGGGTTGACCTCGCGCGCGCCGATCGCGAAGGCGTTGATGTGGCGCTTGACCTCGGGGATCGGGAACGCCGCCACGTAGCCGATGGTGCCGGTCTCGGAGAGGGCGCCGGCGACCAGGCCGTTGAGGTAGTACACCTGCCAGAAGTCGGCCATGAAGGTGAACACGTTCGGGGCGCGCTCGATGCCGGTGGCGTGCCCGAAGATGACGTCGGGGTAGCGCTCCGCGGCGGCGAGCAGGCCGTCGCCGAAGCCGAAGCTGGTGCCGATGACGACGTCGTGGCCGTCGGCGATCAGCTGATCGACGAAGGGCTCGACCTCCGCCTCGGGGACGGACTCGACGAAGGTGGTCTCGAGGCCGGGGAAGCGCTCGACGAGCGCCTGGCGGCCGAGGTCGTGGGCGTAGCTGAAGCCGTAGTCGCCGACGGGGCCGACGTACAGGAAGGCGATCTTGAGGTCCTCCAGGGCGCGCTGGGCGGAGCCGAAACCGAGGGGTAGCAGCAGGGCGAGGGCGAGGGCGAGGCGGGCGAGGTGCTTCATGCGGGTCTCCTCCGATGGGGTGCGGCCGGCGGCCGCGCGGGGTGGGAGGCGTCCGCCGTACCCGAGGGGGCCGACGGGGCGGTGCCGGGCCGCCGCGGGGTGGCGGACGGCTTGGGGCCGAGATGGGCGGCAACGGTCATCGTTCGCCCCGCAGGTAGGGGCGGCCGAGGGCCTCGGGCGCGCCGAAGGCGTGGCGGCCGCGGCGCCAGGCGGTGAAGACCAGCGCCAGGACGGTGAACGCGTAGGGCAGCATCGTCAGCAGCTCGGGGGGGAACACGGTCTGCAGGCGGAAGGCCAGCGTGAAGCAGGCGCCGAACAGCAGGCCCGCCAACACCACCCGCAGCGGGTGCCACATGGCGAAGATGGCGAGTGCCAGCGCGATCCAGCCGAGGCCGTTGACCATCCCCTCGCCCCACGAGGGGCGGTAGGCGAGCGACAGGTAGCCGCCGCCGATGCCGGCGAGCAGCCCGCCGATGAGCACCGCGGCGTAGCGCACCGGGCGGACGTGCAGGCCGGCGGCGTCGACGGCCGTCGGGTTCTCGCCCACGCTGCGCAGCACCAGGCCGCCGCGGGTGTGGAAGAGCAGGGCCCAGGCGACCACGGCGGCGAGGAGCGCGGCGTAGGTGAGGACGTACTGGCCCTGGAACAGCATCGGGCCGAGCAGCGGCAGGTCGCGCAGCCAGGGGACGTCGACCGTGCGCATGGGGTCGGGCAGCGGCCGGCCGACCCAGGCGCGGCCGATCAGCGCGGAGAGCCCCAATCCCAGCATCGTCAGCGACAGGCCCGAGACGTAGGCGTCCGCCCGCAGGGTGATGGCGACGAAGGCGTGCAGGGCGGAGCCGGCCATGCCCGCCAGGCCGGCGGCGGCGAGCCCCCACCAGACGTCGCCGGTGGTGAACGCCACCGCGAAGCCGGTCACGGCGCCGAGCGCCATCATCCCCTCGACCCCGAGGTTGACGACCCCGCTGCGCTCGGCGATGACCTCGCCCAGCGCGGCCCACAGCAGCGGCGTGGCGAACGCCAGCGCGCGGGCCACCGTGGCGACGACCAGGACGTCGACGTCCACGTCAGCCGCCCCCCTCGGCCGACGCATCGGCCGCGCCCGCCGCGGGCTCGTCGACGGTCGCGGCGACCGGCGCGGCGACCGGAGCGGCGACCGCGACCTCCGCCGGGTCGCGCCGCACCCAGCGGCCTCGGGTGAGCGGCTCCGAGGCCACGACGAGCAGCAGCACCAGGCCGGTGACGACGTCCGGCAGCTGCGACGGCAGCCGCAGCGACACGCGCATGACGTCGCCGGCCGCGAACACGAACCCCAGGAACAGCGCGGCGGGGACCACCGCCAGCGCCTTGCCGCGGGCGAGCAACGCCACCAGGATGGCGGCGTAGCCGTAACCGAGCGAGAGCTGGGTGGGCTCGACGAGCCGGCGGTGGATGCCGGCGACCTCGCCCACGCCGGCGAGGCCGGCCGCGCCGGCGGCCAGCGCCGCCAGCAGCAGCGTCACGCGGCCTGCGTCGATGCCGGCGTAGCGCGCCGCCTCGGGGCTGCGGCCGAGCACCTCGACCTCGAAGCCGAAGCGGGAGCGGGCGAGCAGCAGCGCGACGACGGCCACCAGCACGAGGGCGATCGCCAGGGTCGGCCAGTGGAGGCGGGTGGCCCCGAGCGTGGGCAGCACGGCGTCGGCCGGGAAGCGCTCGCTGTAGCTGAAGCCCGTGGCGCTGCGCGCCTTCCAGGGACCGTTGATCAGCCAGCGCACGAGGTACAGCGCGATGTAGTTGAACATCAGCGTCGTGATGATCTCGTTGACGCCCATGCGGGCCTTGAGCAGCGCGGGCACCGCGCCCCACGCCGCGCCGGCCAGCATGCCCGCCAGGAACATCGCCGGCACGACCAGCGGCCCGGGCAGCTCGGTGAACAGCGCGATCGCCGTGGCGCCGATCGCCCCGGCGAGGATCTGCCCCTCGGCGCCGATGTTCCAGAAGCGCGCGCGGAAGGCGAGCAGCAGGCCGATGCCGGCGAGCAGCAGCGGGATCGCCTTGCGCACCGTCTCCGACAGCCCGCGCGGCTCGAGCAGCGTGCGCCGCACGATCGTCGCCCACGCCTCCCCGGGCGCGACGCCGTAGGCGACGAACACCCAGGTGACCACCAGCGCGGCGACGCCTACGGCGGCGAGCGTCACGAGCATGACGCGCCAGGCGGGGGCCTCGGCACGGGGCTCCCAGCGATGCAGGCTGCGCTGGCGCCGGAGGCCCGAGATCACGCGGCCACCCCGGCCATGGCCAGGCCGAGCGCCTCCGGATCGGCGTCGGCGGCCGCCATCGTCGCGACCACCCGGCCCCCGGCGAGCACCGCGACCCGGTCGGAGAGCGACAGCACCTCGTCGAGGTCCTCCGAGACCAGCAGGACCGCCGCGCCCCGGCCCGCGGCCGCGAGCAGGCGCTCGTGCGTCTGCGACGTCGCGGCGACGTCGAGGCCGTAGGTGGGGTGGACGGCCACCACTACCCCGGGGTCGCGGTCGAGCTCGCGCGCCAGGATGACCTTCTGCACGTTGCCGCCCGACAGCAGCCGGGCCGGCGTGCCGGTCGAGGGCGTGGCGATGTCGTACGCCTCGACCGCGCTCTGGGAGTGGCGCGCGACCGCCTGCCAGTCGATCCACATGCCGCGGGCGAAGGGGCGACGGTGGGCGTGGCGCAGCGCCAGGTTGCGGGCCACGGAGAGGTCGCCCACCACCCCGACCTTGGTGCGGTCCTCGGGGACGAGCGCCACGCCGGCGTCGACCTGGTTGCGGGCGCCGCGGCGACGGCGGCCGCTGCCGGGCTCGCGGCCGTCGACCTCGACGGTACCGGCGCTAGGGGCGCGCAGGCCGGCGACCACGGCGACGAGCTCGGACTGGCCGTTGCCCGCCACGCCGGCGATCCCGACGATCTCGCCGCCGCGCACCTCGAGCGAGGCGACGTGCAGCGCGGGTCGCTGCGCCCGCCCGGGGGCGTCGACCCGCACGTCGGTGAGGCGCAGGCGCACCGGCCCCGCGGCGATGGCGGCGGCGCGGGCGCGGCCCCTGTCGGCGACGGTTGCGGCCAGGTCGCGCCCGACCATGAGGCGCGCCAGGTCGCGCCGGTCGAGCCCGTCGGCGGCGCTGCGGCGGCCGACGACGGCGCCGCGCCGCAGCACGGTGACGGCGTCGGCGAGCACCTCGACCTCGGCGAGCTTGTGGGAGACGAACACGACCGACGAGCCCTCGGCCACGAAGCGCCGCAGCACGGCGAAGAGGGCGTCGACCTCGGTGGGCGTCAGGACGCTGGTGGGCTCGTCGAGCACGAGCAGCCGCGCCCCCTGCATGAGGGCCTTGACGATCTCGACGCGCTGGCGCTCGCCGGGCGACAGGTCGCGCACCTGCGCGCGCGGGTCGAGCGCCAGCCCGTAGCGCTCGGCGGCCGCCCGCAGCCGCGGCAGCAGCGACCGCGTCGGCCGCCAGAAGGGCGCGTCGGGGAAACCCAGCGCCAGGTTCTCGGCGACCGTGTGGCGCTCCACCAGGTGGAAGTGTTGGGCCACCAGTCCGATGCCGCGCGCGATGGCCTCGCGCGGCGAGCGCAGCCTCAGCGGCTCGCCCTCCCACGTCATGCTGCCCTCGTCGGGCGCGACCAGGCCGTACACCACGTGCATGAGCGTGGTCTTGCCGGCGCCGTTCTCCCCCAGCACCGCGTGCACCTGGCCGGGGAACACGTCGAGATCGACGCCGGCCAGGGCGCGAACGCCCGGGTAACGCTTCTCGATACCGCGCAAGGAGAGGCGCGGTTGGAGGTGCTCTTCTGGTTTCATCACGTGGCGGCGTCCGCGGACGAGCGGACGCGCCATCGTACCCGAAGCGGGCCTACCTCAGGCGATGGGCGAGTCGACCTCGCTGGGCGCGGCGTCGGGCGCGTAGAAGGGGTTCTCGCCGGCCGCGTGGTCGGTGGCGTCCTGCACCGCGCGGATCTCCGGGACGCCGGCCTTGATCATGCGCTCGACCCCCAGCTTGAGGGTGACGTCGGCCGCGCCGCAGCCCTGGCAGCCGCCGTGCAGCTGGATGACCGCGACGTCGCCGGCGACCTTGACCAGCGAGACGCTGCCGCCGTGCCCGGCGACGCCGGGGTTCACCTCATTGGCGAGCACGTCCTGCACCTTCTGCGCGACCGGGTCGTCCCAGGTGGGCGAGGGGAAGAACACCCGGAAGCCGGACTGCATGACGCCGTCGACGAAGTCGACGGTGGCGCCCTCGAGGTGACGGACGGTCATCGGGTCGACGTAGACCTCGAAGCCGTCGCGTGCCAGCACGCGGTCGCCCTCCTGCTGGTCGCTCTCCTTGACCAGCCATAGGCGGTGCTCCTTGCGGGTGCCGGCCACGCGCAGGGCGCTGACCCCCTGGCCGGCCTGCTTGGCGAGGAAGTCACGGATGCGCGTGGCGGCGGCGTCGGTGAAGTTCAGCATGGGGCGAGGTTACCGGAACCGGCGCGCGGCGTCACAGCACCTGCATGACGTAGCCGTCGGTGGCCCGCTCGAGGCCGGCGGGGTCGGCCAGGTAGACGCCGCGCGTGCCCTGCAGCGCGCCGTCGCCGCGCAGCTCGCCGAGGATGCGGGTGATCGTGACGCGCGAGCTGCCGGTCAGGTCGGCGAGGTCCTCGTGGGTGAGCGCCAGCGGCAACTTGACCATGCCGTCGGCCTCGTCGGACGGCTGGCCGAACTGGCTAGCGAGCCGCAGGAACGCGCGGGTGACGCGCGCGCCGACGGGCATCTCCGCCTCGTCGATCATCTCGCGCGAGCGCCGCAGCTGGCGCGCCATGGCGCGCACGACGTAGTCGCGCAGCTTGCGGTCGTTCATCGCCTGCTGGGGGTCGATCGGCGTCAGGCAGGCCTCGTGGACGGCGACGACCGTCTCGGGGTGACGGCCACCGTCGAGCGCGGCCAGGCCGAGCACGTCGCCGGGACCGTAGAGGTCGGCGATGCGATCGCGGCCGAGGCTCGTGGGGACGACCGCCTTGAGCACGCCGTAGTTGACGACGTAAAGGCTGGCGGCGTCGCGCCCTGCCTCGAACAGCAGTCCGCCCGGCTCCAGGGTGCGGGTGGGGAGGGCCAGGCCGGCGGGCACCACGTCCGGCGCATCGCAGCCGGGCGTCGGGTTCAGGTTCTCGAAGGTGTGCAGCATCGTCGCGTCCAATCCTTGACGAGAGGTGGTGGAGGGTGTCTGCGGTCGCGGGCCGGCGAGCTCGAACGGGGTGGCCGCCCGGTCGGGCGCAGAACGCTACATGAAATGTAGCATGCCGCGCCACTTGCGTCTAGCCCCCCGCGCCTCAGGAGTGCCGTCCCGCACGGGGTTTCTCACGCTTCTCACGCTGCGAACGATCCTATACCCTAGCACGACACTCAGGATGAGAGGCGGGTCGGCTACTTGACAGTAGCCCACGCCACGCCGCAAACTTTACGGTAGACATGCGCCCCCTCTCGCCGCGCCAACACAAGGTCTACGAACGCCTCCGCGAGCACCACCGGCGCACCGGCGCGCTGCCGGACCTGTCCGAGTTCGCGCGCGGCCTGGGCATCACCTACGTCACCCTCAAACAGCACCTCGAGGCGCTGGCCCACAAGGGCTACCTCACGTTCGAGGGCCGCGGGCGCGGGCGCTCGCCGATCGTCACGCTGCCGGCGGCCGCCACCGGCGTGCCGCTGCTCGGCAGCATCCCCGCCGGCCCGCTCTCCGAGGCGGTGGCCGACGCCGAGGGCTTCCTGCCGCTGCCCGGGCTCGACGAGCGGCACTTCGCCCTGCGGGTTCGCGGCGACTCGATGGCCGACCTCATCCAGGCCGGCGACGTCGTGCTGCTCGAGCGCACCCCGCCGGCCCGCGACGGCCTCATCTGCGCCGTGCGCGTCGAGGGCGACGACGTCACCCTGAAGTACCTCGAGCGCGAGGGTCCCGACCGCTTCCGGCTGCGGGCGCACAACCCGGCCTACCCCGACCTGCGGGTCGCGGCGGCCGACGTCCAGGTCGACGGGGTCTACCGCGGGCTGCTGCGGGGCGGGGTGTTGGACGTGTTGCTGCATGGTGCGGCGTAAGCGGCGGGTCTTGCCGTCGCCCTCGGCGGATTGACACGCCGGGTCCGATTCGCTAGCCTACTAACACGCGTTAGTCGAACCGCCCGCCCGCGATCGGCGCCGATCCCGGGTGGTCACGGTCCCAGGTCGTGCCGGCCCGTCCCCGCGGACACCCGTGGGCACACCGGGTACGCCGCGACGACGACGCCAGGAGGTTGGATGCTCATGCGCAGGATCCTCGTCGCCACCCTAACCCTCGCCATCTTCGGCCTCGCCGCCGCCCAGACCCTCACCGTGTGGGTGTGGGACATCAACAAGCCCGCCCTCGAGTCCACCATCGAGAGCTTCCAGGCCATGCACCCCGGCGTCGAGGTCGTCGTCGAGGACGTTGGCAACCAGAACGCCTACGACCGCGGCCTCGCCGGCTGCGCCGCGGGTGGCCTGGACATGCCCGACGTCTACCTCATCGAGAACAACGAGGCCGAAGTCTTCTGGGCCACCTTCCCCGACTGCTTCGTCGACCTGCGCGACCTCGGCGCCAGCGAGCTGCTGCCGCTGTTCCCTGCCTTCAAGTGGGCCGAGCTGACGGTCGGCGACGCCATCCACGCCGTCCCCTACGACTCCGGCCCGACGGCGATCTTCTACCGCCGTGACCTGTACCAGCAGGCCGGCATCGACGTCGATGCCATCGAGACCTGGGACGACTTCATCGCCGCCGGCCAGGCCATGAACGCCGCCACCGACGGCGCCGTGAAGATGGGCACCGTCGCGAAGGGCGTCGACGACGAGTGGTTCCGCATGCTCGCCAACCAGGCAGGCTGCCACTACTTCAACCAGGAAGCCACCGAGGTCACCGTGGCGCAGCCGGGCTGCGTCAGCGGCCTCGAGACCCTCAAGAAGCTCTACGACGCCGACGTGCTCGCCGTCGGCGGTTGGGTCGAGCAGATCCAGTTGCTCCAGAACTCCGCCGCCGCCAGCGCGCTCTTCGGCGCCTGGTACGACGGTACGATCCGCTCGCAGATGCCCGAACAGAGCGGCCTGTGGGGCGTGTACCTCACGCCGGCCCAGACGCCCGGCGGTGTCCGCGCCTCGAACCTGGGCGGCTCGGCGCTCGCCATTCCGGCCAGCTCGCGCAACCCCGAGCTCGCCTACGACTTCGTCGTCAACGCGCTCGCGAACGAAGAGAACCAGCTGCGCATCCTGTTCGACTACGGCCTTTCCCCGTCACTGCTGACGCTCCTCGACAGCCCCGAACTCGACCGTGGCATCGAGTTCTACGCCGGCCAAGCCATCTGGGCCGACATCCTCGGCACTCTGGGCGACGTTCCCGCCGTCGCGGGCACGCAGTTCTTCCAGGAAGCCCGCGACGTCATGATCGCCATCGTCAACACCTACCTCGACGGCGGCTTCCCGACCGCGCAGGCCGCGCTCGACCGCGCCGCCCAGCAGATCTCGCAGGCCACCGGGCTGCCGATCCGCTAGCCGACGCCCTCCCTAGCGCCGGGTTCGCCTCAAGCCCGGCGCCGGCCCCCCAACACCGCCCGACCAGGACCGGCGGGCGCCCGCCGGGCCCTCCCCCCCCCTAGGAGGCGCCACCTGGCCCCCCCC
>JAHYJQ010000091.1 GCA_019429025.1 Trueperaceae bacterium
GCAGGGGCACCAGTCGATCGACCGTCGATCGCTTGCTCGACATGGACGACCCGTCGGTGACGCTCCTGACGCTCGGTCGAGCCGCTGCCGCGGTGGGCAAGAGTCTCGACGTCGCATTGCGTGATGCCCCACCTCGCCCGTGACGGCTCGACCCGTGAGGCTGGCACGCGTTCTGCGTACCGCTCAGCCGCTCGCATCGAGGATCCGTGGGTAAGTGATGTGGCAGGTCGGAGCGGGTCGCCCCCTCCCCACGATCGGTCGGCGCTCAGGCGTCCTCACCCAGAGGGCTGCTGCCTGAGCACACCTAAGCAAGGGCGGGCACCTGTCCAAAGCATAGGGTCCAGGTCTGACCGCCTCCATCCGCGCATCATCCACGCCGTGAATGGCGATCATTCATGGCATGGATGAACGATCGCTCCCTCGACCCGTCGGTCGCAGCCTCGACGAGCACCTCCCACGATGCCGGCGGTCGTCCTCACCGGGGCGAGGCAGACCGGGTTGTTGCTCCACACGGGTCAGCACACGGAATGGCTCGCGCCCGACGTCCTGGCGGTGCCTTGGTGGCGGGTGCTGTGAACCGCGGACGCGCCCTTACCCACCCGCCGGATCCTCCCGCGAGCGCCTACCCGCTGGTGGGCCGGTCGGCGCCGCGCGGAGGTCGGGTGGGCAGCGACACCTCGACCTGCGTCCCGCCGCGGGCTCTGTTCGAGGCAGCTACGCGACCCCCGTGCGCCTCGACGAGGCTGCGCACGATCGCCAGGCCGAGCCCGCTGCCGCGCGAGTGGGACGCCGTCGCTGCCGGTGTCCGGTAGAAGCGCTCGAAGACCCGCTCGAGTGCGCCGGGTGGCAACCCCGGGCCGCCGTCGCGCACGACGATCCGCACGCCGTCACCGGTGAAGCCGACCTCGACCTCCACCGCGCCGTCCGCGGTCGTCACCCCGATGGCGTTGTCGAGCAGGTTCGACAGCACCTGCGTCAGGCGCAGCGGATCCGCCGTCACGACCATCGTGTCGGCTTCGGCAGCGAACGTCAGGCGCACCCCCCGTTCCGCGGCCAGCGCCTCGAAGCCGGCGACCACCTCGCGCCCCCAGGGGACGAGGTCGACGTCGTCGAGCCGCAGCGCCAGGCGACCGGCGTCCGCCAGCGACAAGACGCGTAGGTCCTCCACCAACCGGGTGAGCTGGCCGGTCTGCCGGTGCAGTCGCTCGAGCTCGGGCGTGTCGACCGGCAGCACGCCGTCGATCATGGCCTCCAGGCGACCCTGCAGCACGGCCAGCGGCGTGCGCAGCTCGTGGGCGACGTCGGCGATCAGGGCCTTGCGTTCGCGCTCGAGCCGCTCGAGGCTCCGGGCCATGTCGTCGAAACCTGCCGCCAGGAGCTCGACCTCGTCGGCCGCGCGGCGTGGGCGACCACCCGGCGAGCGCACGGCCTCGGGGGCGACGCGAGCGCCCAGGTCGCCGGCCGTCACCCGCTCCGCCGCGCGCGCGACGGCCGCGATCGGGCGCGCGATCCGCCCGGCGACCACGATGCCGACGACCACCGCGATGGCGGTCGCCGCCAGCGCGGCCAGCAGGAAGCCGACCTGCGCTCCCGGGCGCCGGGTCGCCAACAGGGCCTCGACGACGGCCTCGCGGGCCACCGGGTCCTCGAGCCAGGCGAGGAAGGCACGTTCCAGGCGCGCGAGCCGCTGCTCGTCGGGCACCCGATGCTGCGTCACGATGGCGTCGACCTCGCTGCGCACCGCCTCCGGCAGCGCGGCGTGCTGCTGGCGCAGCAGCGCGAACTGCGCCGCGACGACCAGCACGATCGCGATCGCGACGACGCCGGCCATCGCCAGGGCGAGGCGCGCCGCCAGGCGGTTCACGGCGCCCGCAGCCGGTAGCCCGCGCCGCGGACCGTCTCGATGAGTCCGGCGCCGCCGGCCTCGCCGAGCTTGCGCCGCAGGTTCTTGAGGTGCGTGTCGATGACGCGCTCGAGGGCGTCGCTGTCGGGGAGCACCACCTCCAGCAGCTCGTCGCGCCCGAAGACGCGCCCGGGATGCGCCGCCAGGTGGTGCAGCAGGCGGAACTCGGTGACGGTCAACGGGACGGGACGGCCCGCCAGGTCGGCACTCAATCGCGCCGGGTCGACCTCGAGCGCACCGACGCGCACCACGCGCTCGTCGCTGCGCTCGCCCTCGCCGCGCCGCAGGACCGCCTTGACGCGCGCCATCACCTCGCGTGGGCTGAAGGGCTTGGTCACGTAGTCGTCGGCGCCGAGCTCGAGCCCGACCACGGTGTCGATCTCCTCGCTGCGGGCGGTCAGGAAGATGACGGGCGTGGCGCCGTTCGCGCGGATGACGCGCAGCACCTCGAGCCCGTCGATGCCGGGAAGGTTGATGTCGAGCAGCACCAGGTCGGGCCGGCTGGCGCGGTAGAGCGCGACCGCGGCGTGTCCGTCGGCCGCGCGCTCGGTACGGTGCCCAGCGCGCCGCAGGTAACCCTCGAGCACCTCGGCGATCTCGAGCTCGTCCTCGACGACCAGCACCAGCGCCATGCTGCCAATCTACGCGCTGGCGGCCGGAGGGGGAGCGAGGCGCGCGGATCGGGCCGGGCGACGGGCCGGCGCCGGCCCGGGGTTCACGTGGCCTCCGCGGTGGCTCCACACGCCGGACGGACGATGCACCTCAGGAGGAACGCGATGAACCCCACCAGCGCCCCCGCGCCCCACGCGATCGAGGTCGAACGCCTGACCAAGACCTACACCGTCGGCACGACCGTGCACGCGGTCGACGGCGTCAGCCTGAACGTCCCCCACGGCTCCTTCACCGCCGTCATGGGCCCCAGCGGCTCCGGCAAGTCCACCCTGATGCAGCTCATCGGACTGCTGGACGCGCCCACCAGCGGCCGCCTGATGGTGAACGGCCGCGACGTCGAGGGCATCTCCGACGAGGAGCGTACCCGGCTGCGCGGCAAGGAGATCGGCTTCGTCTTCCAGTCGTTCAACCTGATGCCCAAGCTGACCGTCCTCGGCAACGTCACCCTGCCGATGCAGTTCCAGGGCGTGGCGGCGCGCGAGCGCCGGCGGCGCGCGGAGGAGCTCCTCGCGCGGATGGGCCTGAGCGATCGGTTGCACCACAAGCCGAACCAGCTCTCGGGCGGCGAGCGCCAGCGGGTGGCGATCGCCCGTGCCCTCGCCAACGAGCCGACGCTGCTGCTCGCGGACGAGCCGACCGGTAACCTCGACTCCCGGACCGGCGAGGAGGTGCTGCGGCTGTTCGCCGAGCTGCACGACCAGGGCTACACGATCATGCTCGTCACCCACGAGCGTCGCGTCGCCGAGCGCTCTGAGCGCATCGTGCACATGGAGGACGGCCGCATCCAGGAGATCGAGGCCCTGGCCGCAGCCACCGTGCCGCCCGTCGCCCATGCCGGCCGGGGAGATCGCGTCGACGGGCGCCGCGCCGCGGAGGTGTTCGCATGAGCCTCACCCAGAGCTTCGCCATCGCCTGGCAGGCCGTCAAGGACAACCGCCTGCGCTCGGCCCTGACCGCGCTCGGCATCGTCATCGGCATCGCCGCCGTGATCGCGCTCGTCACGATGGGCGCCAGCGTCCAGGCCAGCGTCTCCGACAGCTTCGGCACCCCCTCGACCCGCACGATCGACGTCACCGCGGGCTCGACCGCGGGCTTCGGGCCGGGCAACCGGCCGGAGCATCAGCGCACCACCCTCAGCGTGTTCACCGAGCGGGACGTCGCCGCGATCGCGGACATCGACGGGGTCGAGAGCGTGGCTCCGCTGACCAGCGTCCCGATCGCCTCGGTCACCATCGGCGACCGCACCGTCGCCCTCTCCAGCCTGACCGCGACCACTGCCGACAGCGCCGCGCTCGCGGACGTCGCCGACGGCCGCGCCTTCACGCCCGGCGCCTCCGAGGCCGTGATCAGCCAGGCCACCGTGGCCCTGCTCGGCGGCGACATCGGCGTCGGCGACACGCTCGGCGTGCGCCTGTTCGACGGCCAACAGCGCGACCTCGAGGTCGTCGGGATCCTGGCCGCCAGCAACGGCCTCGCCGCCGCGCTCGCCAGCGGCTCCGGCGTGTACGTCCCCGTCGACCCGTTCGTCACCGGCACCGTCGCCCTGCCGACCGGCGGCGACGCGGTCCGCACCTTCTCGCAGGTCGCCGTGACGATCGCCACCACCGAAGGGGTCGCCGACGCGCAGGCGGCGATCGGCGCCTACCTCGACGAGGCGTCGGACGCGCGGCACCTGATTCCGGCCGGACAGGGCTTCCTGCTGGCGACCAACGCCCAGATGCTCGACGAGGTCAACGACGTCCTACGCCTGCTGACCGGCTTCGTGACCGGCATCGCCCTCATCGCCCTGCTGGTCGGCTCGATCGGGATCGCCAACATCATGCTCGTCAGCGTCACCGAACGCACCCGCGAGATCGGCATCATGAAGGCGATCGGCGGCCAGAGCCGCACGATCCTGTCGCTGTTCCTCATCGAGGCGGTCATCCACGGCCTCATCGGCGCGGTCATCGGGACCGCCCTCGGCCTCGCCGGCGGCTGGATCGGAGCCAACGCGCTGGGCCTGAGCGCGGCCATGCCGTGGGGCTGGATCGCCGCCGCCATCGTCATCGGCGTCGCGGTCGGCATCGTCGCCGGGATCTACCCGGCCAGCCGTGCCGCACGCCTGCACCCGATCGAGGCCCTGCGCTACGAGTAGGGACGGCCGGCGGGCCGAGATGCGCGGGTGGCGCCAGGACCTCGGGCGCCGCCCGCGCATGGTCGTTGTGGCAGCGGATCCAGTAAGCGGCGCCGGTGGGCGCGACGTCGCCCTGCATCGACGGGGTCGGCGACCTGGGGATCACGCCCTACCCGTGCATGGCCAGCCACGTTGCCATTGCTCGAAGCGATCGACGTTGGTTGGCACGTGTAGCCGCGGGCGGGCGAGGGCAGCGCTCTCGCGAGCTTGGCGAGCGCGGTGCGGTAGGCGCGTTCGTGGATGCGCGTGTGGCGCGCGAGCAGGTGCGGCGCGGGCCGGCTTCGACGCACGAGTGCAGCTGCAGGTCGGGCAGGCGATGCCGTTCGGGCTCACGGCTGCCCTCCGCCAAGTCGAGTAGGTGATGGCTTCCGTACCGGGTTCGGGGCCTCGACCTCGCCCGCCCACCAGGGGCGCGTACCCAACCCCAGCCGGTAGCAGCCGAGGTGCGCCTGCGCTTCGGGGGTGTCGGCATGCACGATCCATGCATGGAGTGCACCGAGGCGACATGCTCATGCCCCGTCGTCGGGGAGTGCCTCGCGGACGGACGCTTCGCGGGTCTGCCGGGCCAGGTGGCACGGCTCGGTGTCGCACTACGTGCTATGAGCGCGGGCGACGTCGACCGAGCCGTGGAAGCCGGTGTGCTCGAGGAGGTGCGATGCGATGACGAAGCGGGCGCAGCGGTACGGCAGTGATGCCCTCGCCGCCGTGCACGAGACGGCCTCGGAACTGCACGCGGCCGGTCTTTTGGACGAGCAGACCATGCGCACGTTCGATGCCCTGTGCCTGACCCCGGTCGAGGCGTTCTCGGCGCAGCAGATCGTCGAGCTCAGGCTGCGCGAGCAGGCCAGCCAGGCCGTCTTCGCCAGGTACCTCAACGTGACGCCGAGCACGGTGAGCCAGTGGGAGCGGGGCGAGAAGCGGCCCCGGGGTCCGTCCTTGAAGCTCCTGACGTTGGTGGCCAAGGGGGGCGATCGCTTGAAGGGGCATCGAGTCGGCGGCCGACCTGCGTGACGATCGTGTCCGATGGCCGGATGCTGGCGTCGGCGCTGCATGGCAGGCACAGACCGTCGAGCGTCGACCCCGCCGCACACCAGGGCGCGGCAACTCATCCGCGGGTTCGGCCTGCGCGTGACGGTCAGCGCCCATTCGCATTGGGCCGTGATCCCGGCGACCAACGTGGCGCGGTGTCGCCCGGTGCAGGCTGTGCCCATGCGTCGACCTGGTTGGTGGCTCGGGACCTCCGTTGGGTGCGGCCACGCGCGATCGCGGCCAGCAGGGCTTGATATGCCGAAAACAACATACTATGCTGGCCGACGGAGGGAGGCGTGATCCCGTGGGCGGTCCGGTACTACCGCGACCGGCGCGGGCGGCTGCCGGTGGCGGACTTCTTCGAGCTACCGAGTGCCATCGGGATCACGAAGGTAGAGCGTGCCAAGTTCTTCGCGTACCTGGTGTTGGTCCGGGAGCAGGGCCTTGGGCTGGTCGCCCGCGGGTCGTACGTTCTGGAGCCTTTGCAGGGTGAGACCAACCTCTACTCGATTCGGCTGCAGGGTACGACCAACAACCCGCGCGTGCTCGCTTGCGCCTTGGGCGGCCACCGCTGCATCGTCTTGCTGCACGCGTTCAAGGAGCTTCGACCCCGCGCGTACCGCCGAGAACTACCGCTCGCGCGATCCCGTCGCGACCTCGTCGTCGCAGACCCCTTGGCTTGGGTCGACGCCGCCTTCTGAGTCCCCTGTCCCGTCCCCGCTGGAGGCCCACGCATGAACCACCATCAACGCGATGTCCATCCCCGTGCCGTGAGCCCGGGCGATGCCGTCGACCATCTCCGGCGCCTCGTTGGCGACGACCCCGAGGTCGCTCTGCTGCTCGCCCAGGAGCGGCTCCGGGTCCGTGTGACGGACGGCATGCAGCAGGCGCGGCAGCTGCGCGGGCTCACCCAGGTCGAGCTGGCGGAGCGCATGGGCATCAGCCAGGGTCGTGTGTCGCGGCTCGAGAGCGTTCACCACGACCGCAGGCTCGACTCGCTGGCCGCATACCTGCACGCCGTCGGCGCGGAGTTGCTCATGGCGTTCAAGGTGGGGGACCAGCTGATCCAAGTGGTGCGCCCCGCGGGTACGCAGGTCGTTCCCGCCGAGGACGGTGTCGGGTTGATGGCTGAAGCCGCGGTCGGCGACGCGGCATAGCACGCCGTGGCTCGGCCCAGCGCGCGAGTCGTCGGCGAGCGCCGAGGTCGACCTCGACGCTCCAACGGTGAAGGCGCTGGACAGCCTGCATTCTTCGCGGTCGTATCTTGAACCATCCGGACGCGGATCTGCGTCGAGACCGACGATCATCTCTTCCTGAAGACCGTCATCCCGAGCCGAAAGGCGACGCGGGACCACCTCGGAGGTCGACGTGAAGACTGAACACGGGCTCGACCATGACGAGCTCGAAATCCTGACCGCCTACGATGCCGGCGAGCTGGCGTCCGTCGCCAGCAGGGACGAGATCGAGAAGCTGCGTGCGGCTGCGCGGGCGACCGGAACGAAGGACCGGCGCGTCAACATCCGGCTGTCGTCCGCCGACGTGCGCGACATCCAGGCGCTCGCGCTACGCGAGGGGATCCCGTACCAGACGTTCATCGCGAGCATCCTGCACAAGTACGTGACGGGGAGGCTGGTCGAGCGCGGCTGATCCGAGTCATCCACGGCCGCGTCGTTCGAGCCCCCACTGCCGCCTCGCCCCTCCGCCCGCGCCAGGCGACCGGCTGGCGCGGCACCGGCAGCGCGAGCGTGGAGCACGAGGGCTGAGCATTCGCGATTCGCGAACCTCGAACGGCGGCTCGATGGAGGGGTGTTCCATGGGCGGGACCCATGAACGGCCTCGATCTGCACATCATCCACGCCGTGGATGATTGTCATTCATGGCATGGATGAACGATCGCTTCCTCGGCTCGTCGGTCGCAGCCTCGACGAGCGCCTCCGCACGATGCCGGCGGTCCTCCTCACCGGGGCGAGGCAGACCGGCAAGAGCGCGTTGGTTCAGGCTCGGCATCCGTCGCGAAGACACCTGACCCTCGACGACCTCGACGTTCAAGCTGCGGCGGTCCCTCGCGCTCAGGGGCGGCTTTCCGACGCCGGCGCTCGACTTGCCCGACGCGTCCGCCCGGCGGTATTGGTTCGACGCGTACGTCCGGACCTACCTCGAGCGCGATCTTCAGGCGCTGGCGTCGATCACGGCGCTCCCCGGCTTCCGGCGCGTCATGCGGGCGGCCGCGCTGCGTCTCGGTCAGGTGCTGAACCAGTCCGACCTCGCGCGGGACGTCGCGGTGGCCCAGCCGACCGTGTGCCGGTGGCTCAACCTCTTGGCGGTCGGGGCGAGGCACTGCGTACCGGTCAACAGCCTCCATCGAGCCCCCGCGGGTAGGTGATGCGGTAGGTCGGATCGAGTCGTCCCCACCCCACGATCGGTCGGTTCGTGCCGAGGGCGGTGACGTCGATGCACGCGGCGCCGCTACGCTCCAGGGATGACGAGGAACCACACCCGCGAGGAGCGAAGCCAGCGTATTGGGAGCCCGGAATCCGGGCATCCGGACTCTGGTAAGCTGGACGACATGAACGTCGTCAAGCTCGGGAAGAAGGGGCAGGTCTCCATCCCCAAGGCGGTGTTGGACGCGTTGCACCTCGAGGGGGAGCGCTGGCTCATCGTGGACACGACCGACGACGGGGCCATCGTCCTTCGGCCCGCAGGCGTTGCGCCGATCGAACTGTACGACGACGCGCGCATCGCGGCCTTCCTGGAGGAGGACGAGCTGACGCCCGACCTGGCGGCTCGCGTCGAGGCGGCGTTGGCGGCGCTCCGGCGCGGTTGAGGGTCGATGCGGCTGTTTCTCGACGCCAACGTGCTCTTCAGCGCTGCCCTGAGTCCCGTGGGCGCCGCCTCGAGCCTCTTCGCGTTCGCGGGGGCCGGTGCCTGTGAGCTCGTGACCTCGGCCTTCGTCGTCGCCGAGGCCACGCGCAACCTTCGCGTCAAGGCGCCCGAGGCGGTGGACCGTTGGGAGCGTTTGATCGCTTCGGTCGGCATCGTCGTGGAGGCCGACGCGCGGCTGCTCGACCGCATCGGCGTCGCGCTTCCCGCGAAAGACCGCCCGGTCCTGGCCGCGGCCCTCGGGTGCCGGGCGACCGTGTTGGTGACGGGCGATCGCAGGCACTTCGGGCCGCTGTTCGGACGCCGCCTCGGCGGCACCGTGGTCCTGTCGCCGCGCGCGGCGCTGGCGTTCTTGGTCGAGGCGAGCGGGGACTCGCGGTCTGGTGCGGACGGGCGGTGAGGGATCGGTTGGGGTTCGAGCTGCGATGGGGGCGCGGTCGTCGAGGCGCAGGACGCGGCCCTCGAACCATGCCTTATCGACCTGGTCGAGGGTGCGACCGCCCTCGAGGCGCTGAAGGCCCGGCCCCTGCGGTCCATCACCGATCTCGCCGCGACCACGGAAGTGGCGACCGGCACGTGAGCCGGGTCCCGCGCGTCGCCGATACGTCGTCAGCCAACCCCTGACGCCTCTGCACGTCCAATCATGGGTGGCCGCGAGGCTCGGTCGTGCCAGGCTCAGCGGCTCAGGGTCCCAGCGCACCGATCGGCACCACCGCGACACCGTCGGGCCGGTCGTACGCGTAACCGGTGCCGGTGATCACCACGAGGCGTGCCCGCTGGCCGGTGCGTCGGTCGTCGACGCGATCCGCGAACTTCAGCAGATTCGCGGCGGCTTCGTCGAGACGGGCATGGCCCAGCTTGATCTCGAACGCGGCCCAGGCGCCGTCGGACGTCTCGACGATGGCGTCGACCTCGAGACGCGTGTTGTCGCGGTAGTGCAGGACCGTGGCCTCGAAGGGCTGGGCGTATACGCGCAGGTCGCGCACGACCAGTGACTCGAAGAGCAGGCCGAGTGTCCCGACGTCGCGCAGGAGTCGTGGTGGTGTCGCGCCGAGGGCGGCGGCCGCCAGGGACGGGTCGACGAAGTGCCGCTTCGGTGCCGGCTCGGCCACGTGTCGAGCGACGGCTCGGAGGAGTGCCGCGACCCGGAGGGGGTCACGGCGGCCCTCGTCGAGGCGCTGGATCTCGCTACGGTGCAGCTCCTGGAGGTAATCGTTGGCTGCGCGTACGGCGTCTCGGTCGGGCAGCGCCAGGTGGCCTGGCCAGCCGCCGACGGCCACGCGCATGGCGATGTCGGGCACGGTGAGGGCGGTCTCCGGGCTCCGGGCCGGCTCGCCGCCGAAGAGCGCCTGGAGGGAGACCATGCCCGTGGCGTGGCCGGTCTCGAAGCAGCTCATCGTCCGCATACGCAGGCGCGACAGGCGACCTGCGCCGGTGTGCCGGGTGATGTCGTCCGCGGGGGTAGCGGATCCCGTCAGGATGAACTGGCCAGGAAGCGCTCGGTCGTCGACGGCGCGTCGCACGTGGTTCCACAGGGTCGGCACGGTCTGCCATTCGCCCAAGAGGCGCGGGGTGGACCCGTTCAGGACCAAGGCCGCGTCGATCTCGGCGGCGCGCCGCGCCCCCGCATCGACGTCCAGGCGGACGACGCTGGCAGCTCGTTGCATGGCGGTCGCGGTCTTCCCGCACGCTTTCGCGCCCTCGATGACGACGGTTCCTCGGCTTCGCAGGCGGTCGTGGAGTTCCTGGTCGACGACGCGCGGCCGGTACACCTGTTGCCGCGGGGTCGGTCGTGAACCCGAGGGCGGGCCGTCGGACAGTACGCTCATGCCGCAGAATGCAACGCCCGGAGACCGCAAGTTGCAATGGTCACGGGCGGCACGCTGCAACGGCCCCTCGCGAGCCGATGCGGGAGCGTCGTCCCGCACAACCGCCATGCGGGCCCGGGTACCCACCTGGTCAACGCCGCGCCCACCCCTCGAGGTCCCCGATCAGCTCATCGACCACGACCTCCTCCTCGACGCTCACGCCGCGCCCAAGCATGACCTCGGCCAGGCGCGCGTCCCACGGCGTCGCCAGCGGGGTGCCAACCAGCGCCGGCAAGGCGTCGCCGGCCCGCCTCAGCGCCGCCAGGTAGGCGTCGGCGTCGTAGCGCCACGGCTGCCAGGCGACGCGGGAAGCGAGCGTCCGGGCGATGGCCACGCCGCCCCAGTCGAAGTCGCCGTGGTAGCGCACCGTGGCGCCGTGCGCGGCGAGGTGGCGCAGCAGCACGACCGCCGCGGCACTCGGTTGGCCCTGCAGGCACACGAGGGGCGGCGACGCGGCGCCGAGGCCGTCCGCCGCCGCCGACACCACCGCCGGGTTCTCGCAGACGAAGACGGTGTCGGGTACCTCACCCACGTCGTCCGCGATCACCTGCCGGAGCGTGAGCACGACCGGCTGCCCCTGGGCTGCGAGCAGCGCGACGGCGGCGGCCGTGCCCGTCGCCGCGGCCGAGCCGGGGAGTCCGAGCACGAGGACCGTGCTGGAGAGGTCGTCGACGACCACCCCGACCGCGGCCCACACCTCGCGTCGCCAGGCGGCCGATCCGGGGCGCGCGCCGTTGACGCCGTCGCCGCGCGCGCCGCCGCCCCGTGCGCCGCCGCCGTTCGCGGAGCCGCGGGCGATCACCTCCGCCGCGGCCGCCGCCAGGCCGCCGAGCGGCGTGCCGGCGTCGAGCGCGTGGGCGCGGTCGAGGACCCGCGCCGAGAAGCGGGCGATCGACTCGCCGCCCGCCGGCAGCGCGGCGACGACCGCGCGCAGCTGCGCGACCAGCGTCCGGGCGTCGTCGGCGCCGGCGGCGATGCGTCGCAACTGACCGCGCGCCCGCAGGCCCCCGAGCCATTCCGCCAGCTCGGGCCGGTCCTCGGCCAACGCCAGGAGGTCGGTGGTCACGCCCGTCCACGCC
>JAHYJQ010000092.1 GCA_019429025.1 Trueperaceae bacterium
CCGTAGCCGCCCAGCGAGAAGCCGACGAGCGCCGCCCGTTCCGCGTCCCAGGCGTGGTGGAGCAGCGGATGGTGGCGCTCGAGGTCGGCCGCCACGCGCAGCGCGAGCGCGATGTCGAGGGGCCGGTTGCGCAGCGACGACAGCACGTCGCCGCGGTCGGCGTGGGTGCTGTCGGTGTGGTCGAGCGCCATCACCGCGTAACCCTTGCTGGCCAGGTTCTCGCCCAGCCAGGAGAGGAGCACGCGCGAGCCCGGGTAGCCGTGCGACACGACCACCAGCGGCGCAGGGCCCCGTGACCGGTCGGGCTCCGCGTCGCGGGCGGCGCGCCCGGCGAAGCGGAAGGGCCGGGGGGCGGCCTCCGCGTCGTGCGCGGTGGGTGGCAGGTGGTCGAGGTAGGTGGTGCGGCCGTCGTGCACCGATGGGTACCAGACCTCGGCCGCCAGCGTCCGGGTGGCGCGGATCGGTTCGCCGGCAGCCAGCGAGCCGAGCACGTCGATCTGCTGCGGGTGGCTCAGCGAGAGGGTGGCGACCCCCACCGAGCGGGGCCCGCGGGCGGCCAGCGCGGGCGCGGCGGGCAGCGCGTCGCCGGGCACGAAGACGGGTGCGTCCATGCGGCCACGCTACCGCGGCTTCGTCACCGACGGGTCAGCGTCCAGCGGCGACCGCCGGGGAAGCAGGGTCGCGCGCGTTCGCCCCCGGGCACCGGCCACCGGTCAGGATCCCGTGACATCCCCGTCAGCGTGTCGATAGTGTCGCTGACTAAGCTGATCCCATGACCCGCTGGCTCCTGGCCGCATCCGCCGTCCTGGCGTGGGCCGGCGCGCTCGGCGTGAACGCGTGGTTCGGGGCGGAGCTCGGCGCGTACGCGTCGCTGACGTGGGCCGTGGCGGTCGGCGTCACCGGCGTCGCCGTCGGAGCCTGGATCGCTGCACTGCTGGGGGTCGCCGTCGGCGTTCTGGTGGGGTTCGGCGTCTCCTTCGACGGCGCTTCCCCCGATTGGCGCCTGGCGGTGCGCGAGGGTGCGTTGCTCATGCCGCTGGCGCTCGGCGCCGTGGGCGGCGGCGCGGCCGCGGCGCGCATCCTGATGACGCAGCTGCGCCATCACCGTGGCGTGTCCGACCGCGCCCAGTACGACGTGCTCACCGGCGTCCTGAACCGACGCGCGTTCGAGCGGCGTCTCGAGGAGTGGATCCGCAACCCCCGCCGCGGCGAGCCCGCGTTCGCGCTCCTGTTCGTCGATCTCGATCGCTTCAAGTTCGTCAACGACACCTTCGGCCATGCCGTCGGCGACCAGATGCTCGTCACCGTGGCCCGCCTGCTCGTGGACAACGTGCGTGACGGCGACCTCGTCGCGCGCCAGGGCGGCGACGAGTTCGTCGTCGCGCTCGCCGGCGTCCGCGAGGACGCGGTGGCCGCGGCGGTGGCCGAGAAGCTGGTGCGGTTGTTCGCCGTGCCGATCGAGGTCGAGGGCAAGGCGATCAGCGTCTCGGCGTCGATCGGCGTGGCCGTCTACCCGCGCGACGGCGAGACGGTCCACGCGATGGTGCGCAGCGCCGACACGGCGATGTACGCGGTGAAGACCGGCGGCAAGAACGCGTTTCACTTCTCCAGCAGCGACCAGCGGCACCGCCAAGCGCGGCGGCTCGAGCTCGAGCGACGGCTGCGCTCCGCGCTGCTCGAGCAGGAGTTCGAGGTCGTCTACCAGCCGCAGCTCGAACTCGCGACGGGCCGCCTATGCGGCTTCGAGGCGTTGCTGCGGTGGCGCAACCCCGACCTGGGCATGGTGCCGCCGGACGAGTTCATCCCCATCGCCGAGGAAGCGGGGATGATCGTGCCGATCGGTCACTGGCTCATGCGCGAGGCCTGCCGCCAAGCGCAGGCGTGGGCCGGGTACGGCCCGCACGTGACGATGGCGATCAACGTGTCGCCGCTCCAGTTCCGCCAGCCGGAGTTCGTCCAGCAGGTGGAGACGGCGATCCGCGACGCGCGCGTCGACCCGGCGCGCATCGAGCTCGAGGTCACGGAGAGCATCCTCATCGACCAGTTCGAGCTGGCGGTGCAGCGGCTGAAGCGGCTGGACGAGATGGGCGTGCGTACGGCGCTGGACGACTTCGGGACCGGCTACTCGTCGTTGGCGTACCTGCAGAAGCTCCCCATCCGCTCGCTGAAGATCGACCGCAGCTTCGTGCGCGAGCTGGTCCTGGGGCCGTCGGGCGTGGTCGGTGACGCCCTGCCGATCGTCGAGGCGATCGCCGCGATGGGGTTGAAGCTGGGCAAGACCGTGGTGGCCGAGGGCGTCGAGACGGAGGCCCAGGCCCGTTACCTGCATCGCATCGGCGTCGGCGTCGTGCAGGGCTTCCACTACGCGAAGCCGATGACCGCTGGCCGTGCCGAGCTGCTGCTCCGGCGCCTGGCGACGCTGCCCGTCGAGCGCGAGCCGCTGGCGGCCGACGTCGGCGATCCGCGTGCCTCGGGTGCCGAAGACGCCCGCGGCACGGTGGCGCACGACCCGCGCGCGAGCGGCATCTGGCCGCCGCCGAGGGTCGAACCGGTACCGGTCAAGCTGCCGCTGCCGAAGCCGGAGACCGAGGCCGTGCGGACCTTCAGCGAGTACGTGCTCATCCTGGACAACTGATGGGTGGTGGCGGCGTCGTGTGCCCTCGGGCGCACGCCCGCGGCCCGATGCTGCCGGAGGTCGGCGGTAGACTGGGACGCCAGCCGTGCCCGGCAGTGGTGCGGCACACTGGAGGGACCCCATGTCCGACCCACTTCCTCACGAAACCGCCCAGATCGGCCTCGTCGGCCTCGCGGTGATGGGCCAGAACCTGGTCCTCAACATGATCGACCACGGCGCCAGGGTGGCCGTGTACAACCGCACGCGCAGCACGACGGACGCCTTCCTGGCCGGCACGGGCGCCGCCGCGACGGCCCGCGGCGACCTGATCGGCGCCGGCTCGCTGCAGGAGCTGGTGGCGTCGCTGGAGCGTCCGCGCCGCGTCATGCTGATGGTCAAGGCCGGCGGGCCGGTCGACGCCGTGATCGACGAGCTCGTGCCGCTCCTCGAGCCTGGCGACGTGGTCATCGACGGCGGCAACTCGTTCTTCGGCGACACCGTGCGGCGCGGCGAGCGGCTCGCTGCCGAGGGGCTCCGCTATCTGGGCGTGGGCGTCTCGGGTGGCGAGGAGGGCGCGCGCTTCGGGCCGTCGATCATGCCCGGCGGGCCGCGCGAGGCCTACGAGACCGTGCGTCCGCTCTTTCAGGCCATCGCGGCGCAGGTCGACGGCGTCCCCTGCTGCGATTGGATGGGCGAGGACGGCGCGGGCCACTTCGTCAAGATGGTCCACAACGGCATCGAATACGGCGACATGCAGCTCATCGCCGAGGCCTACCACCTCATGCGCGATGCGCTCGGCCTCGACGCGAGCGCCATGCAGACGACCTTCGCCGACTGGAACGAGGGCGTGCTCGATTCCTACCTCATCGAGATCACCCGCGACGTGCTCGGCACCTACGACGAGGAGGGCCGGTTGGTCCTCGACCTGGTGCTCGACCGCGCCGGCCAGAAGGGCACGGGACGCTGGACGGCCACCGCGGCGCTCGAGCAGGGGCAGCCGCTCACGCTGATCACCGAGGCCGTTTTCGCGCGCAGCCTGTCGTCGATGAAGGACCTGCGCGAGCGCTCGGCGGGGCTTCCCGCGCCCGGGACGTCGTTCGACGGCGACCGCGACGCCTTCCTCGCCGACCTCGAGCAGGCGCTCTACGCCGCCAAGATCGTCAGCTACACGCAGGGCTACATGCTGCTGCGCGACGCGGTGCGCGAGCGCGGCTGGTCGACCGACCTCGCGGCCACGGCCCGCATCTGGCGTGGTGGTTGCATCATCCGCAGCCGCTTCCTGAACGACATCACCGCCGCCTTCGAGGCCGACCCGGACCTCGAGCACCTGCTGCTGGCGCCGTTCTTCCGCGCCGCGGTGGAGCGCGCGCAGGCCGGTTGGCGGCGGGTGGTCGCCGAGGCCCTGAGGCTCGGCATCCCCGTGCCCGCGATGGCCGCCGCCCTGACGTTCTACGACGGCCTGCGCACGCCCAACGGCCCCGCCAACCTCCTGCAGGCGCAGCGCGACTACTTCGGCGCGCACACCTACGAGCGCGTCGACCGGCCGCGTGGCGAGATGCACCACACCGACTGGATCGGCAGCGGCGGGGCGGTGACCTCGCAGAGCTACGACGCCTGACGCGTTGGGTCTTCGCTGGCGCTAGCGCCAGCGTGGGTCTTCGCTGGCGCCAGCGCCAGCGTGGGTCTTCGCTGGCGCTAGCGCCAGCGTGGGTCTTCGCTGGCGCCAGCGCCAGCGAAGACACGTTCACCGGAGGCCACGTTGGGGGGCCCGGCGTGGTACATTCTCGCGTCCATCCGCCGGGCCACCCGCTGGCCCGGCTTTCGTCGCATGCCGCCTCACGTGCGCGGCCCGCGAACCGTGGTCGATCGAAATCCCGAGGAGGCAAGGTGGCGAAGGCCCGCTCGAACCGCAGCGCCGAAGTCCAGGTCGAGGAGGCCGTGTCGGCGGAGTCCGTCCAGGCGGCACCTCCGGTGGCGAGCCCGGCAGCGCCTGCCGCCGAGGCGAAGGCCGAGGCGAAGGCCGCGTCCAAGGCCCAGCCGAAGAGCAAGGCGAAGCCCAAGGCCCCGGCGAAGGCGAAGCCGGCCGCCGAGCCGGCGCCCGCGGTGGCTGCGCCCGCGGCGGTGGCGGAGCCCGAACCGGCCGCGTCCGCGGCCGAGCCCGCCGCGGAGCCCAAGGCGAAGCCCACCGCGAAGTCCAAGCCCCCAGCGAAGGCGAAGGCCGCCGCGAAGGGCAAGACGAAGGCGGCGCCTGCGGCCGAGGCCGCCGGTGGCGAGGCCGCGAAGGCGACGGACGCCCCCATGCCCACGAGCGGCTGGCTCGCCTCCGCGCCGATCCTCGCCCTGCTGACGAGCGCGAAGGAGGCCGGCACGGTCGACACGGTCGAGCTGACCGGCGCCTACAACCAGGCCGTCGCGATGACGGGCGTCGACCCCGACCAGGCGAACTTCGAGGACCTCATGGAGCTCGTGCAGGCGCAGGGCGTGACGATCGCCGACCTGGCCGAGGACGAGGTCGTCGACGAGGACGAGCTGGGCGGCTTCGACGACGACGAGCTGATCGACGAGGACGAGCTGAGCGACGAGGAGCGCAGCGACCTCGACCGCGAGGAGATGGAGGCGCGGGCCGAGGCGATGGCCGACGCCCGGGTCAAGACGAACGACCCCGTGCGGCAGTACCTGCAGGAGATCGGTCGCGTCAAGCTGCTCACGCTCGAGGAGGAGATCTCGCTCGCCCGCCGCATCGAGGAGGGCGAGGAGGCGCGTCGCGTGTTGGAGGAGGAGGCCGCCAACTTCGAGGAGCGCCGCCGGCGGCAGCTGGGACGGATCGTCGAGGACGGCGACCTGGCCCGCCAGCACCTCATCGAGGCGAACCTGCGGCTGGTGGTGTCGATCGCCAAGAAGTACAACGGCCGCGGCATGAGCTTCCTCGACCTCATCCAGGAGGGGAACCAGGGTCTGATCCGCGCGGTCGAGAAGTTCGAGTACCGCCGCCGCTACAAGTTCAGCACCTACGCCACCTGGTGGATCCGGCAGGCGATCAACCGCGCGATCGCCGACCAGTCGCGCACCATCCGCATCCCGGTGCACATGGTGGAGACGATCAACAAGCTGACCCGCGCGAGCCGCCGGCTGCAGCAGGAGCTGTCGCGCGAGCCGACCTTCGGCGAGATCGCCGACGCGATGGGCCCGGACTGGAACGCCGAGAAGGTGGAGGAGGCGTTCAAGCTCACGCGCGAGCCGTTCAGCCTCGAGACGCCCATCGGCGACGAGGAGGACAGCTTCTACGGCGACTTCATCCCCGACGAGAACATCGAGTCGCCGGTGGAGCAGGCCAGCAAGATCATCCTCAGCGAGGAGCTCGACGAGGCGCTGAACAAGCTCAGCGAGCGCGAGGCCATGGTGCTCAAGCTGCGCAAGGGCCTCGTCGACGGCCGCGAGCACACGCTCGAGGAGGTCGGCAGCCACTTCGGCGTCACCCGCGAACGCATCCGCCAGATCGAGAACAAGGCGCTGCGCAAGCTGAAGTACCACGAGAGCCGCACCCGCAAGCTGCGCGACTTCCTGGACTGAGCGAGCCCGTCACGATCGTCGACGCCGCGCCCCGCCGGGCGCGGCGTCCGTCCTTGGTGGCGGAGGTGGGTGCGGTCCCGTAACATGCTGCGCATGCGTCGTTCCCTCCCCGATCGCCTGGCGCGGGTGCTCGGCATGCTCGTCGTTCTCCTCGCGGTGGTCTACGGCGTGGGCGCCGCGCTCGGCAAGCCGCGCGAGGACCGCCCGTACTACGCCGGCTTCCTCGCGGACCGCGTCCACGTCCACGCCCACCAGGGCGGCGACCACCTGTGGCCCGGCAACACGATGCTCGCCTTCGAGAACGCCGTGGCCCTGGGGGTCGACGTCCTCGAGCTCGACACCCAAGTCACCGCCGACGGCGTGGTGGTCGTCATCCACGACGACACCGTCGACCGCACCACGAACGGCAGCGGCGCGGTCGCGGTGATGACCCTCGAGGAGCTGCGCGAGCTCGACGCCGCCTACCGCTGGCGGCCGCCGGGCGGCCCCGCCGAGGTCTTTCCCCACCGCGGGGAGGGCCACGCCGTCCCTACGCTCGCCGAGGTGCTCGAGGCCTTCCCGACCGTCGGCGTCAACCTCGACATGAAGGCGCAGGACCCGCGCGTGCCCGAGGCGACCTGCGAGGTCATCCGCGCGGCCGGTCGCGTCGACTCCGTGATGGTGGCGTCGTTCCACGACGCGAACCTCTCGGCCTTCCGGCGGGCGTGTCCGGAGGTCGCGACCTCGGCCGGCCCGGGCGAGGTGCGTGACTTCTACGCCTTCAACCTGTTGTTCCTCGGGCGCTGGACCGTGCCCGCGGCCGACGCCTTCCAGGTGCCCGTTCGCCAGGGGTTCATCGAGATCGTCACGCCGAGGATGGTGCGCGGCCTGCGCGAACGCAACGTCCGCCTCGACGTGTGGACGATCAACGACGAGGCCGAGATGCGCAGGCTGCTCGACCTCGGCGTGAGCGGCATCATCACCGACCGGCCCGACCTGGCGCTGGCCCTGCTCGGGCGCTGAGGTCGCGCCGGACCGCGGCCCCGGGCCCCGTCAGGCCGTCGGTGTGAGCGGGAAGCTCATGCCGCCGCGGCGCGGCGGAGCTGCCGCTTACGCCGGGTCCAGTTGATCGCGAGCACACCCAGCATGATGCCGAAGCCGGCCACCTCGACCACGAACGCCGGGTAGAAGATCAGGACGAGGCCGGCGACGGCGAGCAGCCGGTTGGGCCAGAGCATGTGCGTGAACATGTACCCCTCTAGCGCCGCCGCGAACGCGAACAGCGCGAGCATCGCCGTCAGCACGGTCCAGGCGACGTACCAGGGGTCACCGCCGACGATGATCTCGGGGTTGTAGATCATGAACAGCGGGATCAGGTAGAGGCCCTTGGCGAACTTCCAGGCCTGCACGCCGGTGCGCATGGGGTCGCCGTTGGCGATGGCGGCGCCGGCGAAAGCCGCTAGCGCCACCGGCGGCGTCACGTTGGAGTCCTGCGAGTACCAGAAGATCACCAGGTGGGCGATCAGGATGGGGATGCCGAACTCGCTCTGCAGCAGCGGGGCGGCCAGCACGGCGAGCACGATGTAGGCCGCCGTCACCGGCAGGCCGAGGCCGAGCACCAGGCTGGCGAGGATCAGCAGGAACAGGGCGAGCAGCAGGTTGCCGCCGGAGAACGCCATCATCAGCGCCGAGAACTTCAGCCCGAGCCCCGTCAGCGTGATCATGCCGACGACCACCCCGGCGATCGCGCACGCGATGCTGACGGGCACGGCGTTGCGGGCGCCGTTGACGAAGGCCATGAGGACGTTGTTGAGCCCGAGCCGCAGGCTGGGCCAGATGCCCTGGCGCCCGCCGTCGTCGATCCCGAGGATGAACCGGCGGATCCCCCAGCGGACCAGCGAAACGGCCACGATCGAGATGATGGAGATGAAGCCGACCCGGTTCGGCGAGACGCTCTGCAGTAGGAACCAGATGAGGATGCCCAGAGGCACCAGGTAGTACCAGCCGTCGGCGAAGACCTGCCGGAGCTTCGGCAACTCGGCGCTGGAGAGGCCGCGCATGCCGCGCTTGGCCGCGATGATGTCGACGAAGAGGTAGACGGTGGCGAAGTAGAGGAACGCCGGCAGGATCGAGAGGCGCACGATCTCGGCGTACGGCAGGCCGGTGTACTCGGCCATCAGGAAGGCGCCGGCGCCCATGATCGGTGGCATGATCTGCCCGCCGGTGGAGGCGGCGGCCTCGACGCCGCCGGCCTCCTCGCGGGTGTACCCCAGCTTCTTCATCAGCGGGATCGTGAAGGCGCCGGACGTCACCACGTTGGCGATGGCGCTGCCCGAGATCGACCCCATGAAGCCCGAGGCGACCACGGCCGCTTTGGCGGGGCCGCCGCGCTGGCGGCCGGCGACCGCGTACGCCAGGTCGATGAAGAAGCGCCCTGCACCGGTGGTCTCCAGGAACGCCCCGAACAGTACGAAGGTGAACACGACCGTCGCCGCGACGCCCAGCGGCAGGCCGAAGATGCCCTCCTGCCCGAGGTAGAGGTGACCGATGATGCGGTCGAAGCCGTAGCCGCGGTGCGCCAGGATGCCGGGCAGGAACTCACCGAGCCAAGGAAGCGCCCCGCGCGGTCCTGCCATGCCGTAGAGCACGAACAGCACAGCGAGCACGGTGATCGTCACCCCGATCACGCGCCGCGCGGCTTCGAGCAGCACGACGACCAGGATGATGCCCGCGATGATGTCCTGCTGAATGAAGAAGCCGGACCTGCTGATGACCGCGTCCAGGTTGACGAGCAGGTAGCCGGTCGAGTAGATCGCCCCCGCGATGAACGGCAGGTCGATCGCCCAGCCCAGGGCGCCGCGCTTCCGGCGGCCGATCGGGAAGGCCAGGAAGGCGATCACCATGATGACGAGGAGGTGGAACCCGCGCTGGTAGAAGAGGTTGAGCGGCCGGTACCCGGCCGTGTAGAGCTGGAAGGCGCCCAGGGCCATCGCCAGCAGCACCACGATGACCGACACCCAGGCGGCGACCGGGATCGCCCGGCGCTCGTCGGGCTCGAGCTTGAGGGTGGGGGCGGCGTCGGTCACGGCTCGGTCACCTCGATGCGGGCGCGCACGCCCGGGTGGCTGGCACTGAGGTCGTAGGTCCGTCCGGCGTGGTGCAGGGTGGTGGGCGCGTTCGCCGTCCCGATGATGAAGCGGTGCACGCCGTCCACCAGCGGCTCGTCGATGCCCGTGATCCAGAAGCCTCCCTCTCCGTCGTCGCGCAACTCGCCGCGGCCGGGCGTGTGCCCGAGGCCGGCGATGTCGAGGTGCCGGGTCCGATGCTCCGTGAGCCACATCGTACTGGCGCGCCACGCGAAGGTGTCGCTGACGGGCGTGCCGGCCACCGAGTGCAGCCAGGCGAGCGTCCAAGTCTCGCCCGCGGCGAGCGGCGCCTCCACCAGGAGTGCGCCGTCGGCGGTCACGACACGCAGCGTGGCGACCACCGGGTCGCCGGCCGCCGTGGCCGTCATCGACGCCGCCAGCAGGCATCCGGCTAGCGCGAGCGAGAGGACGCGGGGCAGGCGCGCGCGCCCGCCCCGCGTCCCCCGACGGGGGGGTCTAGGTCGCAGGGCTCAGTCGACCTTGAGCGACGCGGGCACGCTCAGGCCGAGCTCCTCCAGGGCGCGGATGGCGCCGAGGTGCAGCGGCACCGGCGAGGCGAGGGCCGCCGCCGGGGCGGTCTCGAAGGCCGACGGGTGGATTGCCTGGATGACTCCGATGTTGGCGAAGAGCTGCTTGGTGAACTGGTACGCGAGCTCCTCGTCCATCTCTGACGAGACGATGATCAGGTTGGGCGTGCCGACGCTGGCGGTCTCCGGGGTGCCGCGGTAGGCGGCGGCTGGGAAGAGGTAGCGGATGAGCGTCGAGTCGGCCGCGTTGATCTGCGCGAACTCCTCGTCGCTGATCGGCACCAGCCTGATCTGGCGCGTCTCGGCGAGCGACAGCACGCCGCCGGTGGGCACGCCGCCCGACCAGAAGCCGGCGTCGATCGCGCCGTCCCGCAGCGCATCTGCCGTTTCGCCGATGCCCAGGCGCTCCACCTGGAAGTCGTCGTAGGTGATGCCGACCGCCTCGAGCATGGTGCGGGCCGAGACCTCGGTGCCCGAGCCGGGCGAGCCGACCGAGACGCGTTTGCCGCGCAGGTCCTGCAGGTTCTCGATCCCCGACCCCTCGAGGGTCAAGACGTGGACCGCATTGGTGTACGCGACGGTGATCACCCGCAGGTTCGGGAGGCGCGGCAGGCTGCCGCCCGGGCCGAAGCGGCCGGTGCCGGCGTACGCGGCGAGCACCGTATCGGCGAGCGCCAGGGCGATGTCGGAGTCGCCGCGCGAGATGAAGGCGACGTTGTCGACCGAGGCGCCGGTCGCCTCGACCGTCGCGGTGTAACCGGGCACGAACTGGTCGACGATCTGGGCGTAGCCGCCGCCGACCGGGTAGTACACGCCCGCCACGCCGCCGGTGGCGATCGTGAGCGGGGCCTGCGCGCCGGCTAGACCGACGACGGCGGCAAGAGCGACGATCCAACGAAGATGGCGCATGGAAGACCTCCAGGGGTAGGTTGCCCCAGGACCATAGCACGGTGTCCGCATGAGAATGCAAGCCGTCCTTCCTTGTTGCAAAGCGATCCGTGGGTCTTCAAGAATGTTGCGTCCGACACGCATGTGGCGGGTTTCGCTTCCGCCGGCCGCGGTAGACTCGCGCGTGGACCTTTCGGGCATCGTCGTCCTCGACCTCTCGCGGATCCTCGCGGGCCCGTACGCGAGCCAACTGCTCGCGGACCTCGGGGCGACTGTGTGGAAGGTCGAGCCGCCGCACGGTGACGACACCCGCACGTGGGGACCGCCATTCGCGGACGAGGCGGCCGATCTGCCAAGCGGATCGGGGCGTGAGCCCGACTCGGCCGTGCAGATCGGCTCTGCCGATCTGCCAAGCGGATCGGGGCGTGAGCCCCGATCCGCCTACTTCCTGAGCACCAACCGCCACAAGCGCAGCGTGTGCGTCGACCTCA
>JAHYJQ010000093.1 GCA_019429025.1 Trueperaceae bacterium
ACCGGCGTGACGCGCGCGGGCCGGTAGAGCAGGGCGACCTTGATCGCGTCGCTCCCGAGCGCGTCGACCACGCCCGTGCCGGCGTCGGCGTCCACGTACGCCCAGACGCCCGCGCCCGCGACCGCGTTGAGGCGGCCGACGAGGTCGGCCAGCGCGCTGTCGTCGCCGTAGCCATCGTTCTGGATCTCGACGAGCGCGAGCACGTCGACGTCCATGCCGAGGACGGCGGCCACGGTCTTGGGCCACTGGCGGGCGAACTCCTGCCGGGAGTCGGCGCCGCGGCAGTCGAGGGCGCGCCCGGTGACGCCGCCGCGGCAGCCGTAGACGTCGTCGAAGTAGTTCAGGACGTTGAGCACCCCCACGCGCAGGCTGCCGCCGACGTCGGGCGCGGCGTGCGGCCGCGGGTTGGCGGCCACGAAGTCGGGCGGGCCGCCCCCGAGCGCGCCGATCGGCCGCAGCCGGTAGGCGTTGCCGCTCGCCTCGTGGCCGGCCCAGGTGTAGGTGAGCACGCCGACCACGCCGGTCACGGTGTCGCCGGCCCGCAGCGTGTTGGCGGCGCTCAGGGGCTCGCCGCCGCGCCCGAACGCGATCGGGTCCGGGTTCTGGGCGTTGGCGCCGTCGTCGAGCAGGACGCGGTTCAGGTCGTTGGCCGCCTGCAGCCCCCGCGCGGCGGTGCCGGGCGACACGAGCTGCGTGGGCTGCACGAGGCGCCCGCCGGCCGACAGCGTCACCTGCCCGAAGCGCCCCAGCTGGTGATGCTCGGTCACCGTCAGCGTCTGCGGCAGGCGCACGAGCATGCCCTCGTAGCGCTCCAGGTAGCCGGCGTCGGGCAACGGCAGCGTCACGTCGACGGGCGCCACCGTGCCGCGGCCGCAGTGCACGATCTCGCGCACGCCGCCGACCTGCGTTTGGCCCTCGAACTCGCCGGCGGTGCCGCGCACGCGCACCACGTCGCCGAGCGACACGTCGTCGGCGTCGCCGTTGAACACGAAGATCGCGTCGCTGGTGGCGGGGTCGCCGTCGCCGAGCGGGTCCTGCAGGTAGAAGCCGCGCAGCGCCGGCCTCGGGCCCTCGAAGTCGCCCACGACCACGCCCATCGTCGTCACGGGCCCGGTGATGGCGGCCTCGGGGCCGGCACCCTGGATGGCGGGGATGGGGGTGAAGGGGCCGTCGCAGGCGCCGCCCGCGGCGGCGGGGGGCGCCGCGTCGGGCGCGTCGCCGGTCGGCGCCGACCATGGCGCCGCGAGGACCGCGGCGATCGCCACGACCACGAGCGCGAGTCCCCGGAGCGTGGCATGAAGCGAGCGGGCGGTGGGTGAGCGCCGGCCTGTCGGCATCGGTCGGTCTTCCTCCTCGGGCCCGGTCGCCCGGGCGGCCGCGCGCGATCGCCCATCGGCCGCTGCGCCCGGCCGACATCATCGCAGGCCGGGCGCGCGTGCGGGTCACCCGTCGGTCATGGCCGGGGTGCGGTCCGCAGATGCGGACACCCGCCCGGCGCATCGGGGCTACCCTGGTCCCAGGGTCCTTGCAGCGCGCCGACGGGATCGAGGGGACGCACGATGCAGCGTGAACCAACGTCTACCGGCACCGTGGCCGCCGTCCGTGGCGGCGTGGTCGACGTGAGCTTCGCGTCCGGCCTGCCACCGTTGCACCACCTCCTGGTCGCCGGGGGCGAGGCCGACGGCGACGGCGACGGCGGCAACCCGGCCGTCCGCATCGAGGTCATGGCGCAGCTCGACGCCCACACCGTCCGCTGCGTGGCCGCCACCCCGACCGCGGGGCTGGCCCGCGGCGACGCCGTGCGCGACACGGGCGCGCCGCTGCAGGTGCCCGTCGGGCGTGCGGTGCTCGGGCGCGTGTTCGACGTCTTCGGCGAGGCGATCGACGGCGCGGGCCCGGTGGAGGCCGACACGTACCGCTCCATCCTGCAGCCCCCGCCCGCACTCGACCGGCAGGCGGTCAGCAGCGACGTGCTCGAGACCGGCATCAAGGCGATCGACGTGCTGGCGCCGCTCGAGCGCGGCGGCAAGGCCGGCCTGTTCGGCGGCGCCGGGGTGGGGAAGACGGTCCTCATCACCGAGCTCATCCACCACATGGCGGCCCGCCACCGTGGCGTCAGCCTCTTCTGCGGCATCGGCGAGCGCACCCGCGAGGCCGAGGAACTCGTGCGCGACGTGCGCGACGCCGGGGTCGCCGACGACACGGTGCTGGTGTTCGGGCAGATGAACGAGCCGCCGGGCGCGCGCTTCCGCGTGGGGCACACCGCCCTGACGATGGCCGAGTGGTTCCGCGACGACGCGCGCCAGGACGTGCTCATCCTGATCGACAACGTGTTCCGCTTCGTGCAGGCGGGCTCCGAGGTGTCGGGGCTGATGGGTCGCCTGTCGTCGCGCATGGGGTACCAGCCGACGATGGCGACGGAGCTCGCCGAGCTGCAGGAGCGCATCACCAGCACCGCCGACGGCGCGATCACCGCGGTGCAGGCGGTGTACGTGCCCGCCGACGACTTCACCGACCCCGCCGTGGAGCACGCCTTCGGGCACCTGTCAGCGACGGTGGTGCTGTCGCGCGACCGCGCCGCGCAGGGCCTCTACCCGGCGATCGACCCGCTGCGCTCGACGTCGTCGATGCTGACGCCGGTGGCGGTGGGCGAGCGCCACGACCGCATCGCCCGCGAGGTCCGCCAGACGCTGGCCGTGTACGACGACCTCAAGGACATCATCGCCATGCTCGGGCTCGAGGAGCTCTCGGAGGACGACCAGCGCACGGTGGGGCGCGCCCGCCGGCTGGAGCGCTACCTCACGCAGCCGTTCTACGTCACCGAGCAGTTCACCGGCCAGGAGGGCGAGGCCGTGGGGATCGGCGACGCGCTCACCGACTGCCAGCGCATCCTGAATGACGAGCTGGCCGACGTGCCCGAGGCGAAGCTGTACATGATCGGCACCCTGGCGGGGGCGGGGCTGTGAGGCTGCTGCTGAGCGTCCCCACCGACGTCGTGCTGGAGGAACCGGTGACGAAGGTGATCGCCGAGTCGCCCGCCGGCAGCTTCTGCCTGCTGCCGCGCCACGTCGACATCGCCACCGTGCTGGTGCCGGGCCTGCTGACCTTCACGCGGCCCGGCGGCGAGGAGGTGGCCGTGGCCGTCGACCACGGCGCGCTCGTCAAGGTGGGCGACGAGGTGCGGGTGGCGTGCCAGCGCGCGTTCGTCGCCGGTGACGCGGCCGACGCGGCGACGGCCGTGCGCGAGCGTTTCGAGGTGCAGAGCGAACGGGACAAGCGCGCGCGGGCCGCGCTCGCGCGGCTGGAGAGCGACGTCGTCCGCCGTCTGGGCGAGCTGCGGGGGCGCCATGGCGCCTGAGCGCGTGCGCGACCTCCCGGGCGACGCGCCCCCGCGGCCCGGCGAGGAGCTGCTGCGCGAGGTCGCCCGCAAGGGCGAGCGCCGCGAGCGCGCGCGCCGCGCGGGCCGCCACGGCCTGGGGTACGGGCTCGGCCTGTTCGGGCTCATCGGCTGGTCGGTGGCCGTCCCGACCCTGATTGGCATCGCGCTCGGCGTGTGGATCGACCGGCGGTTCCCGTCGCCCTACGCCTGGACGCTGATGCTGATGCTGGCCGGCATCGCCGTGGGCTGCCTCAACGCGTGGTTCTGGCTCCGCCGCGAGGGCGGCCTCGACGACGCGCCGCCCGGCGGGCCACGCGGCCCGCGTGATGGCCCGCCCGGAGGCGCGCCGTGACCGTCGTCGCTGCGCTGGCGGCCGTGGCGCTCGGCCTGGCGCTGGGCGGCGCGTACTTCGGCGGCCTGTGGTGGACGCTGGCGCGGCTGCCGCGCTGGCGCCGCCCCGGGTGGGCACTGGCGGTCTCCTTCGCCGTGCGTGGCCCGCTGCTGCTCGTGGCGCTGGCGCTGCTGGCGCGCCAGGGCGTGGTGCCGCTGCTGCTCGCGCTCGTCGGCTTCCTCATCGCGCGCGTGGCCCTCTCGGCGTGGCTCAAGACGGCCGGTGAGCCGGCGCCCTCCGCCGCCCCGCGCCCGAACCCCGAGCGCGACGCCGCCGGAGGTGCTCCGTGACGCTCAGCCCCGACACCATCGCGGTCTTCGCGATCGGCCCCTGGACGATCAACGCCACGCTGGCGTTCAGCTGGCTCATCATGGCGCTGCTGGTGATCGTCAGCTGGTGGGTCACCCGCAGCCTCACCGCGAGCGGCGACATCGGCCGCGGGCAGAACGTGCTCGAGGCGCTGGTGGCGTTCCTGCTCGACCAGATCCGCGAGGTCACCAACCAGGACCCCAAGCCCTACCTGCCGTTCGTGGGCACGCTGTTCCTGTTCATCTTCACCTCCAACGTCCTCTCGGTGGTGCCCGGCTTCCAGCCGCCCACCGGCTCCCTGACCACCACCGCCGCGCTCGCCGCGTGCGTCTTCGTGGCGGTGCCGGTGTTCGGCATCGCCAAGCTCGGCCTGAAGGAGTACCTCGGCAACTACCTGCGCCCCTCGCCGTTCCTGCTGCCGTTCACGCTCATCGGCGAGCTCTCGCGCACGCTGGCGCTCGCCGTGCGCCTGTTCGGCAACGTCATGAGCGGCAGCGTGATCGCCGCGATCCTGCTGTCGGTGGTGCCACTGTTCTTCCCCATCGTCATGCAGGTCTTCGGGCTCTTGATCGGGGTCATCCAGGCCTACATCTTCGCCATCCTGGCGATCGTCTACATCGCGTCGGGCACGGAGCTGCAGGAGCGTCGTGTGCGCGCGGAGGAGGTACCTCAGTGAGCGACTTCGGACTCATCGCCATGGCCTCGATCCTCATCGCGGGCCTCACCATCGCCATCGGCTCCATCGGCCCCGCCCTCGGCGAGGGGCGGGCGCTCGCCCAGGCGCTGCAGGCGATCGCCCAGCAGCCCGACGAGGCGAACACGATCACGCGCACGCTCTTCGTCGGCTTGGCGATGGTGGAGTCCACCGCCATCTACTGCTTCGTCATCTCGCTCATCCTGATCTTCGCCAACCCGTTCTGGGCCGCGGTCCAGAGCGCCACGTGAGCGGCGCCCGCGGCGTCTGCGGCGCCCGTGGCGGCAGCCGCGGATGCGACCTGCCGCCGTCGGGACCGTGCGTCCCGTAGGGGGCCATCATGGGGATCGACGTCTTCACACTCATCGCGCAGCTCGTCAACTTCGTCGTGCTGCTGGTGCTGTTGCGCGCCTTCCTCTACCGCCCCATCATGCGGGTGATGCGCGAGCGCGAGCAGCGCATCGCCGACGAGCACGCCGCCGCGAAGGAGGCGGGCGAGGAGGCGGAGGCGCGCGCCGAGGAGCTGCGGCGCGAGCGCGAGGAGCTCGAGGCAACGCGCCGCGAACGGCTCGCCGAGATCGAGCGCGAGGCTGAGGAGCTGCGCGAGGAGCGCCTGGCCGAGGCGCGCGAGGAGGCCGAGGCGGCCCGCGAACGCTGGCGCGAGGCGCTGGCGCGCGAGCGCGACGAGCTGGCCGACGCCGTGCGCGGGAAGGCCGCGGCGGTGCTGGCCGACGCGCTGCGGCGGGGCTGGCGCGAGCTGGCCGACGAGGAGCTCGAGGCGCGGGCGATCGAGGTCTTCGCCCGCCGGCTGGACGGCCTGGAGGATGGTCAGCGGTCGGCGCTGGCGGGGGCCGCCCGCGGGGGCGAGCTGCTGTTCACCACCGCCTTCGAGGCCACCGACGAGCGGCGCGAGTCGCTGCTGGCCGCGGTGCGGTCCCTGCTGGGCGAGGACCACGGCGAGACCCTGGAGGCCGACTTCGAGCGCGACCCCGAGCTGATCGCCGGCGTGACGCTGCGGGCGGGCGACCTGCGGGTGGGGTGGACCGCCCGCGCGCAGCTAGACGACCTCGAGCGCGGTTGGGCCGGCATCGGGGAAGAGGGATGAACGTTCCCGACCGGCCCCAGTTGGCGGACCTGCTCTCCGAGGAGCTGGAGCGGCTCGGCCGCGTCGCCCGCGACCGGCGCCACGGGCTCGGGGTCGACGAGGTCGGCGTGGTCGTCTCGGTCGGCAGCGGCATCGCGACCGTGCGCGGGCTGTCGCGGGTGCGCGCCGACGAGATCGTGCGCTTCGCGGGCGGCGAGGAGGGCCTCGCCCTCGACCTGCGCCGGGATGACGTCGGGGTGGTGCTGCTGGGGCCCGACGCCGGCATCGGCGCCGGCAGCGAGGTCGCGCGCACCGGACGGGTGCTCGACGTGCCCGTGGGCGACGCACTGCTCGGCCGGGTCGTCGACCCCCTGGGCCGGCCGCTCGACGACGGCGGGCCCGTGCGCGCCACGCGGCGCTGGCCGGTCGAGCGTCCGGCCGCGCCGATCTTCGCCCGCGAGGCCGTGCGCAGGCCGTTGCAGACCGGCCTCAAGGTCGTCGATGCGCTGTTCCCCATCGGTCGTGGGCAGCGCGAGCTCATCGTCGGGGACCGGCAGACGGGCAAGTCCACGGTCGCGTTGTCGGCGGTGCTGGCGCAGGCGGGTACCGGCGTGCGCTGCGTCGTGTGCGCGATCGGCCAGCGCGGCTCGGCGACCGCCCGCTGGCTGGCCGATCTGCGCGAGCGCGGCGCGCTCGAGTACACGACCGTGGTGGTCGCCGCCAGCCACGAGTCGCCGGGCCTGCGCTACGTCGCGCCGTACGCGGCGGCCTCCATCGCCGAGTCGTGGATGGAGGACGGCCACGACGTGCTGATCGTGTACGACGACCTCACCCAGCACGCGCGCGCCTACCGCGAGCTGTCGCTCCTGCTGCGCCGCCCGCCGGGCCGAGAGGCCTTCCCGGGCGACATCTTCTACCTCCATGCGCGCTTGCTCGAGCGGGCCACCCAGCTGAAGGACGGTGGCTCGCTGACCGCGCTGCCGGTCATCGAGACGCAGGCGCAGGACCTGTCGGCCTACATCCCGACCAACCTCATCTCGATCACGGACGGCCAGATCTACCTGTCGCCCAACCTGGCGGCGCGCGGCGTGCTGCCCGCCGTCGACGTCGGGCGCTCGGTGTCGCGCGTGGGCGGCAAGGCGCAGAACGACGGCTACCGCGCCGTGGCGGGCGACCTGCGGCTCGCCTACACGCAGTTCGAGGAGCTCGAGGGCTTCTCGCGCTTCGGCACCGAGCTCGATACCGAGACCCAGCGGGTGCTGCAGCGTGGCCGGCGGGTGCGGGAGGCCCTCACGCAGGGCCCCTTCGAGACCATCGCCGTCGGCGACCAGATCGTCGCGCTGTGGGCCGCCGTCAGCGGCGCCTTCGACATCGTGCCGGTCGGGCGGCTGCGGGCGGCGGAGCTCGAGCTGCGGCGTCGGGCGCGCGAGGAGTTCGGCGAGCTGCTGGCGCGGCTCGACGCCGGCGAGGCGCTGAACGACGACGACGCGGAGCGGCTCGGCGAACTCGCCGCCTCGGTCGCGGACGAGCTGGGGGAGGCGTCCGATGGCGACGCGTGAGGTGCTGCGCCGGCGGGTGCAGAGCACGGAGACGCTGCAATCGGTGGTGCAGACGATGAAGGCGCTCGCCACGGTGCGCATCGGCCAGGTGCGGCGCGCCGTCAAGGCCCTCGACGCCTCGGCCGCGACGCTGGAGCTCGCCTTCCAGGCGCTGCTGCAGCGCGAGCCGGAGCTGGCCGCGTACCTGCTGCCGCCCGGCTCGGACGCCTGGGCGGCGGTCCTGTTCGGTTCCGACCACGGCCTGTGCGGCCCCTTCAACGAGCGCCTGGCGCGCCACGCCCACACGCGGCTGGCGCCGCTCGCCGACGAGCACGGCCCGCCGCGGCTCATGGTGGCGGGCCGCCGGCTGCGCCCCCGCCTCGCCGCCCTCGGCTACGGCGTCGAGCGGGTCCTGAGCCTGCCCGGCAGCGTCGACGCGACCGAGGCGGCCGTGCTGCAGGTGGTCGACCAGATCGAGGCGTGGCAGCGCGACCACGGCGTCGCCCGCGTCTTCGTCGTGCACCACCGGCCGACGACGGGCATCGCCTACCGGCCGCACACGCTGCAGCTGCTGCCGCTCGACCTGGAGTGGTTGCGCGAGCTGCGCGACCGACCCTGGCCGACGAACCGCCTGCCGATGCTCGGCCTGGACGGGGAGGCGCTGCTGCGGGGCCTGGTGCGGCAGCAGCTCGCGATGCTGCTGGTGCGCGCGTTCGCCGCCTCGCAGGCGGCCGAGAACGCCGCCCGCCTCGCCGCCATGGAGGCGGCCGAGAAGAACGTCGACGAGCGCCTGGCGCAGCTGCGCCACGCCGCCAACCTCGAGCGCCAGAACGCGGTCACCGAGGAGCTGCTCGACGTGCAGGCGGCGTACCAGGCGACGGGGGAGGCGGGGATCTAGCGGGCCCGAACCACGCCGACGTGGACCGGGAACGGCCGGAGCCGAAGCAGGGCGGCCCTACGCTGGCTGGCCCGGAGGGGCGTCGCCGGCGTCGGCCGGCGGTCCCTCGACGGTCCACGTGCCGCCCTCGTGGCGCAGCTCGGCGGCGATGCCCGGCGTCGCGCCCCGCTCCACGCGCACCGGGTCCGGCACGCCGCCGAGGTTCGTCAGCAGGCTGCGGAGACCGTCGGCGTCGGGGTGCGTCAGCACGAGCGCCGTGAGCTTCACCCCACGCGGCAGCGCAGCGGCGGGACGCTTCGTCTTCTGCCAGTCGATGAAGAACGGCAGCAACGGACCGTACGGGTGGCCGTCCAGGAAGACGAGTTCCCACGCCAGCATGCTCCGGTCCGGTCGCCGGCGCTGCATCCGCTCGCGCCGCGGCGTCAGGCCGAGCGCGCGTGCGCGTTCTGCGACGTTCGCCGCGGTGCCCGCTTGCGCGCACCACGTGTGCAGCGCGGGGGCACGCAGGTGGGCGATGGTCGCGGCGAACGGCCCCCCGCCCTGCGCCGGGTCGACGGCCAGCAGCTCGAGGTAGTGGTCCACACCGAGGCCGATGAGGGCGTTGTGCGTGCCGTGCCCCAGGTGCCGGCCCCCGCGCACGGGCGCCACGCCGGTTCGCTCGCGCACCAGCGCCTCGAGCGGCTCGAGCTCGGGGCCGGCCAGGAGGACGTGATCCAGCGTCATGTCGACACCTCCGTCTCGATGCCGTTCTCGGTCGCTCGTCGCGCGAGGTCGTTGAGGGGGTCCATGCCCGCGATGGTAGCGCGTCCGGAGCGGCGCCGACCCGCGGACCGGCCTAAGCGGCCGCCGGTCGCCCCTTCGGCAGCCGCGCCACCACCAGCAGCAGCGGCGCCGTGGCGGCCGCGCCCAGCAGGCCCATCGTCGTGTAGCCGCCGGGGCCGGCCATGACCCAGCCGCCGAGCAGCGTCGCCGCGGCCGCCGCGCCGCCCACGAGCAGGTCGTTGAAGCCCTGCATGCGGCCCTTCTCCGACGGCGCCAGCGCGTCCGAGAGCAACGCCGAGCCGGCGACGTAGCAGAGGTTCCAGCCGAGGCCCAGCAGGAAGAGCGCGACCGAGAGCGGCAGCAGCTCGGGGGAGAGCGGCGCCATGAGGCACGAGAGCAGCGTGATCGTCGCGCCGAGGCCGAGCACCGGACGCCGGCCCCAGCGGTCCGCCAGCCAGCCCGACACCATGGAGAACGCGAACATCCCGAAGGTGTGGCTGGAGAACACGATCGCGATGCTCGTCAGCGGGTGCGCCAGCCCGTGCATGTGCAGCGAGGTCATCTGCATGAGCCCGACCATGACCATGTGCGCCGTCACCACGCTGGCGATCGCCGTGCGCACCGAGGGGTCGCGCAGCAGCTGCGGCAGGTCGCGCGCGGGCGCCGTGGCCGCGGCCGGCCCCCGCTCCTCGCGGGCGATCGCCTCGCCGATCAGCCGCGGCTCCGGGCGCAGCGAGGTGAACAGCAGGATGGCGGTGAGGAAGTAGCCCACGCCGGTCGCGAGGTAGGGCCCGGCGATCTCGTTCCAGCCCCAGGTCGTCACCAGCGCGCTGGTGGGGCCGACCAGCAGCGGCCCGACCACGCTGCCGAAGGTCCCGCCGAGGACCACGGTGGCGAGCGCGCGGGCGCGGCGCGCCTTGGGGTTGACCTCGGCCGCGACGAAGCGGCCGAGCTGCACGCCCGCGTTGCCCGACCCGCCGACGAACAGCCCGACGAGCACCAGCGCGAAGTTGCCGCTGGCGACGCCGAACAGCGACAGGAGGGCGCCGAGAGCGCCCGTCAGGAGGGCGCCGGACAGGGCGCCGCGGCGGCCGATCCGGTCCGAGGCCCGGCTCCACGCCAGGGCACCCAGCGCGATGCCGACCTGCGTCAGCGCCCCCGGGAGGCCGGCCCAGGCGACGCTGCCCGAGAGCTCGGCGCCCACGATCGCGGCCACCGTCGCCGCCGCGATCGAGCCGGCCGACCCCAGGCTCTGGCTGACGAACAGCGCGCCGGTGATGCGGCGCGCGTGGCGGCCGCGGAGGGCGGGGTCGGGGGCGGTGGGGGTGGCCTCGGGCGTCCCGGGGCCCGCCGCGTTCGTCATGGGAGCGCCCGCGCCAGGAGCAGGGTGCCGGCGTCGGGGTTCGCGGGCGGGACCTCGCCGAAGCCGAGCGCCCGGTAGAAGGCGATGGCGCGCCGGTTGCGGGGGCCCACGCCCAGGTGGACCCCGGCGCAGCCGCGCCCGACGAGGGCGGCGAGCAGGGTCTGGACCATCCGACGCCCGTGACCGCGCCCCTGCGCGCGCGGCAGGAGGTCGACGTGCAGGTGCGCGGGGTAGGCGCCGAGGTCGGCGGGGACGGTCAGGGTGGGGGCGCGGAGCTCGGCCAGCAGGCGGTCGTCCTCGCCCCAGCGCGCGGGTTCGGGCCCCGGCTCGGGCAGGCGCGCGAGCAGCGGCGGCAGCCACGCGTCGAGGAAGGCGCGGTAGAAGCGCTCGCTGTCGGCGGCGCCCAGCACGTAGCCGCACGGCCCGTGCGCGTCCTCGAGCGTGAACGCCAGCCGCGGCTCGAGGTCGAGGTAGGGGCCGACGTAGCGGTGGCCGAGCAACTGCGGGTCACGGAACGCGCCGGACGCGTCCTGCCCGTCGGCGCCGGTCGCGAGGCAGACGGCGTAGAGGGCCTCCCGGTCGGCGGGGCGGTAGCCGCGGACGGTCGCGCCGTCGGGCGGGCCGCTCATCGCGTCCCGCGCGGGCGTGCGGGGCGTGGGGGCGACGTGGGGCGGGCGGGGCTGGCGGCGCGGGCGTCCGGCACCGCGACAGCCTACCCGGCCCGCGCCC
>JAHYJQ010000094.1 GCA_019429025.1 Trueperaceae bacterium
CATGGGGACGGCCGTCGCCGGCAGGCCGCCGACCGCCGCGGCGACCGTGGCGCAGACGGCGGCGATCGCTTCGCCGTAGCGGGCGCTGCCGGCGCCGTGGGACACGCTCTCGGCGACCGGGACCTCGACGTTGCCGAGGTCGCGCACGCGGTGGCCGAGCTGCGTGAGGGTGTCCCCTAGGCGCGCCAGGCGCAGCGCCGAGGCGCCCATGTCGACGCCACGGCGGCCCGCGCCCAGGTCCATCGGCACGCCGAGCAAGCGAACGTCCAGCATGATCAGTCCTTCCTCGGGCGGTACCAGTGCCGCCCGTCGCGCGCGAGCAACTCGGCGGCCTCGACCGGGCCCATCGAGCCCGCGGCGTACGGCAGCGGCCGCAGCGACTCGGTGGCCGAGAGCAGCGGCGCGATCACCTTCCATTGCACCTCGACCTCGTCGGCGCGCATGAACAGCGTCGCGTCCCCCTCGATGACGTCCTGGATCAGGGTCTCGTAGGCGTCCGGGTTGGGTCGCTGGTACTGGCCCTGGTACGCGAAGTCGAGGCCGACGCGATCGAGCTCGATGCCCTGGCCGGGGTGCTTGGCGTTGAAGCGCAGGGAGATGCCCTCGTCGGGGACCAGCCGCAGGATCAGGCGGTCGGCCCTGGGCGGCATGGGCAGGTCGAAGGGCACGTGCGGCGGCCGCCGGAACGTCAGCACGATCTCCGATGCTTTGGCCTCCAAGCGCTTGCCGGCGCGCAGGTAGAAGGGAACGCCCGCCCAGCGCCAGTTGTGCAGCTCGAAGCGGGCGGCGGCGTAGGTCGGCGTGCGGGAGCCCGAGGCGACGCCCGGTTCGTCGACGTAGGCCGGCGTGTCGGGGCGGTCGGCGCCGGCGGGCGCGGCGGTGTACTGCCCGAGCACCGCGGTCTCCGGGTCGGCGCACGCGAGGGCGCGCAGCACCTTGACCTTCTCGTCGCGCACGGCGTCGGCGTCGTAGCGCGCGGGCGGCTCCATGGTGACGAGCGCGAGCAGCTGCAGCATGTGGTTCTGGAAGACGTCGCGCACCACGCCGGCCTGGTCGTAGAACGAGCCTCGGCCCTCCATGCCCAGCGGCTCGGCCATCGTGATCTGCACGTGGTCGATCGCGCGGTTCGACCAGATCGGCTCGAACAGCGTGTTCGCGAAGCGCAGGACCGCGAGGTTCTGGGCGGTCTCCTTCGCGAGGTAGTGGTCGATGCGGTAGACCTGCGTCTCCTTGAAGCGCTCGAGCACCAGCGCGTTCAGGGCGCGGGCGCTGTCGAGGTCCTCGCCGAAGGGCTTCTCGATGACCAGCCGGCGGTACCCGGCGGTCTCGTCCGCCAGGCCAGCGTCGGCGAGGCCCGACACGATGTCGCCGTAGGTCTGCGGCGGGGTGGCGGTGTAGTAGACGTGGTCGGCGTGGCCCTCGTCGTCGAGGCGTTCGGCGAGGCGGGCGTAGGCGTCCGGCTCGTCGTAGCCGCCGCGGACGTAGTGGATCCGTGCGGCCAGGTGGCGCCAGGCGTCGCCGAGCGGTCCGCCCTGCTGCTCGGCGAGGGCGTCGGCGAGACGCTCCCGCAGGGCGTCGTCGCTCAGGTCGCTGCGCCCGAAACCGAGTACCGTCGTCTCCGGGTGCAGCCAGCCGCCTCGCTGCAGCGCGTGCAGCGCGGGGACGAGCTTACGGGCGGCGAGGTCGCCCGTCACGCCGAAGATCACGAAGCTGCTGGGGTGCGGTTCGACGGTGTCGTTCACGCCCTGACGCTAGCACCCCGCGCGGCGCGCGGCGGTCGGGCGCTCGTCGGGCGCGTGGTACGCTCTCGCGCGGCGCGGACGCGCCTCGGAGGTGCAAATGCCCGATTCGGCAACCCCCAGCAGGGCCGTTCGTGAGACGAGCGCCTCGGTGGACGACGCGGTCGCCCGCCTGTCGCGCGGCGCCGAGCACGTGGTGCCCGATGGCGGCCTGGCGGCCAAGCTCGCGCTGGCGGCGCGCGAGGGGCGGCCGCTGCGGGTGAAGCTCGGCGTCGACCCGTCCTCGTCCGACCTGCACGTCGGCCACGCCGTCGTGTTGCGCAAGCTGCGGCAGTTCCAGGACCTCGGGCACCGGGTGGTGCTCATCATCGGGGACTTCACCGCGACGATCGGCGACCCGTCGGGCAAGTCGAAGACGCGCCCGCAGCTCACGCTGGACGAGACCCGGCGGTTCAGCGAGACCTACGTCGCGCAGGCCGTCGCCGTGCTCGACACCGACCCCGAGCGGCTGGAGATCCGCCACAACTCGGAGTGGCTGGCGCCGCTCGGCTTCGGTGAGTTGGTGCGCCTGGCCGCGAGCTACACGGTGGCGCGCATGCTGGAGCGCGACGACTTCACCAAGCGCTACCGCGACGGCGTCCCGATCAGCGTGCACGAGTTCCTCTACCCGCTCGCCCAGGCGTACGACTCGGTGGCGGTGCAGGCCGACGTCGAGCTCGGCGGTACCGACCAGCTCTTCAACCTGTTGGTCGGCCGCGACGTGCAGCGCGCCTACGGGCAGGATCCCCAGGTGGCGTTGACGGTGCCGCTGCTCGAGGGCACCGACGGCGTGGAGAAGATGTCGAAGTCGCTGGGGAACTACATCGGCCTGACCGAGGCGCCCGCGATCATGTTCGCCAAGGCGATGCAGGTCCCGGACCCCTCGCTCGTGAAGTACCTGACGCTGTGCACGGAGCTCGACGTCGCGCCGCTGGCGGCGTTGGCGGCGACGGATCCCGTGGCGGCGCATCGGGGCCTGGCGCGCGAGCTCGTGCGCCTGTACCACGGCGCAGACGCCGTGGTGGCGGCGGAACGTCGCTACGACGAGGTGGCGCGCGGCGGTCTGCCGAGCGAGATGCCCGAGCGTCGCCTCGCGCCCGAGGACGCCCCCGGCGGCCGCATCGACGCCGCTGCGCTGGCCGTCCTGCTCGGCTTCACGAAGAGCAAGGGCGAGGCGCGGCGGCTGATCGACAACCGCGGCCTGCGCGTCGACGGCGAACCGCTCACCGACCGCACCGCCGTCGTCGACGTGGGCGCGGGCCCGCGGGTGCTCCAGGCCGGCAAGAACGCCTACGTTCGGGTGCGTTGGGGCGACTGAGCGGGCGTCTCGCGGGGCGAACCCAGCGGCGTGGGTCGCGGCGAGATGCCGAGGCCCACGCCGCCGCTCGCGTCGCTCACCCCTCCCAGGCTGGCAGCTTGCGAGGCACCATGTTCCACTGCAGGCGGACGTACTGCGGAATGCCGCCCGCGTACGGGGGGTAGTCCTCGCCCTGGATGAGCGGGGTCAGGTAGCGCCGGCAGGCCGCCGTGATGTGGAAGCCGTCGTCGGTGATGAACTCCGGTGGCAGGTGCCGCTCGACGTTGGCCACCGCCGAGAGGTCCGCCTCGCCGATCTCCCAGCGGTAGGGGTCGTCGGCGGTGCGCACGATGACCGGCAGCTTGCCGTGGACGCCCGCCATCGCCATCTCGGCCGCCGCGCGCCCGAGCGCGTACGCCTGCTCGACGTCGACGGCGGACGCGATGTGGCGGGCCGCGCGCTGGAGGTAGTCCGCCACCGCGTAGTGGGTCTTGTAGCCGAGGCGGCCGCGCACGACCTCCGCGAGATGCGGCGCGACGCCGCCGAGTTGGGCGTGGCCGAAGTCGTCCTGCTGGCCGGATTCGGCGACGAACGTGCCGTCCGCGCGGCGGATGCCCTCGCTGGCGACGACCACGCAGTTGCCGTAACGCTCGACGCGGTCGCGGACGGCCTCGATGAAGCGGTCCTCGTCGTACGGGACCTCGGGGAAGAGGATGAGGTGCGGCGGCTCGCTCGGGTCCTGGCCGGCGAGGCCGCCGGCGGCCGCGATCCAGCCGGCGTGCCGGCCCATGACCTCGACGATGAAGACCTTGGTCTGGGGCATGGACGCGACGTCGAACGCGGCCTCGAGGGTCGAGATCGCGACGTACTTGGCCACCGAGCCGAAGCCGGGGCAGACGTCGGTGATCGGCAGGTCGTTGTCCACCGTCTTGGGCACGCCCACGCAGGCGATGTCGTAGTCCATCGAGGCGGCGACCTGGGCCAGCTTGTTGGCCGTGTCCATCGAGTCGCCACCGCCGTTGTAGACGAAGTAGCCGATGTCGTGGGCGCGGAAGACCTCGATGAGGCGGCGGTACTCGGCCTCGTTCTCGGCGACGCTCTTGAGCTTGTAGCGCACGGAGCCGAACGCCCCGCCCGGCGTGTGGCGCACCTCGGCGACGGTCGCGTCCGACTCGGCCGAGGTGTCGATGAGGTCCTCGCGGAGGGCGCCGACGATGCCGTTGCGGCCCGCGTACACGGCGCCGACGAGGTCGGGGCGCGCGCGGGCGGCGCTCTCGCCGCGCGAGAGCCTACCGATCGGCCAAGGGGGTGGGATGCGCGCGACCGGCCCGCAGGGTCCGGTGCGGCGCTGGCACAGCGGCGCCCACCATCGCAGAGCGAGCTCGACGCTCCGGCACATGCGCATCGCTCCCGCCGAGGGGCCAGCGTCCCCCCCCGAAGCATGCGAAGATGCCGCATGGTCCTTACCGCGATACCATCTCCTCCCGAGGAACGCCGTCTCGCGCTCGTACCGGCATCGGTCGAGCGCCTCGTCAAGTTGGGGCACGACGTGCGGCTGCCCAGGGGCTACGGCGCGTCGCTGCACATCCCCGACGAAAGCTGGACCGCCGCCGGCGCCACGGTCGTCGCCGAGGCGGAGGCCCGCGCCGGCGCGGACGTGGTGCTCGTCGTGACGCCGCCGTCACCGAAGGCCCTCGAGGGGCTGGCGCCCGGCACCTTCGTCGTCGGCTTCCTCGATCCGTTCTTCTCGCTGCCCACCGTGAAGGCGCTCGCCGCCGGCGGCCTGCGCGGGATGTGCGTCGAGCTCATGCCGCGCACGACCTACGCGCAGAAGATGGACGCGCTCTCGTCGCAGGCGAGCCTCGCCGGTTACGTCGCGGTGGTGCTGGCCGCGCAGCGCATCGACAAGGTGCTGCCGATGATGTCCACGCCGGCCGGCACGATCGCGCCGGCGCGGGCCTTCGTCCTCGGCGTCGGCGTCGCGGGCCTGCAGGCGATCGCCACGGCCAAGCGCCTCGGCGCCAGGGTCGACGCCTACGACACCCGGCCCGTCGTGGCCGAGCAGGTCAAGTCGCTCGGCGCCCGCTTCGTCGAGTTCGACCTCGGGGGTGAGCAGGGCCAGACCGAGCAGGGTTACGCGCAGGCGCTGACCGACGAGCAGCTCGAGCGGCAGCGCGTCCAGATGGCCAAGGTCGTCGCCCAGAGCGACATCGTCATCACCACCGCCCAGGTCTTCGGACGGCCCGCGCCGCGCCTGCTCGGTGCCGCCGCCATCGCCGGCATGAAGCCGGGCTCCGTCGTCGTCGACCTGGCCGCCTCCACCGGCGGCAACGTCGAGGGCACCGTGGCCGGCGAGGAGGTCGTCACCGACAACGGCGTGCGCATCCTCGGCCTGCACCCGCTGCCGGCCTCGGTCGCGCGCGACGCGAGCCAGATGTACGCGGCCAACCTGGCCTTCCTCATCGAGCATGCCTGGCAGGACGGTGTCCTGCGCCCCGCTTCCGAGGACGGCATCGTCGACGCCGTTCTCCTCACCGACGACGGCGCCGTGCGGCACGACGCCGTGCGCGCGCGCTTGGAGGCCTCCGCGTGAACCCGCTCCTGCTGTTCGTCTTCGTCCTGGCCATCTACCTCGGCCTCGAGCTCATCACCAAGGTGCCGTCGCAGCTGCACACGCCGCTGATGTCCGGCTCGAACGCGATCTCCGGCATCACGATCGTCGGCGCCATCGTCGCCTCCGGCGAGAGCGGCCTGCTGGCCACCGTGCTCGGCACGATCGCCGTCACGGCCGCCACGATCAACGTCATCGGCGGCTACATGGTCACCAACCGCATGCTCGGCATGTTCAAGACCCGCAAGGACGCCTGACGTGGAAGCCTGGCAGACCTTCGCCTACATCGCCGCCTCCATCCTGTTCATCACGGGCCTCAAGATGCTGGGCCGCGCGGAGACGGCCAAGCGCGGCAACGCCGTGTCCGCGGTCGGCATGCTCATCGCCGTCGTCGCCACGCTCCTCGCCGGCGGCCTCGACTACACCTGGATCCTCGTCGGCCTCGTCGTCGGCACCTCGATCGGGGCCATCGCCGCCCGCCGCGTGCAGATGACCGAGATGCCGGAGATGGTGGCGCTGCTCAACGGCTCCGGCGGCCTCGCCTCGATGCTGGTCGGCTGGGCGGAGTACGTGCGTGCCGACGGCGTGGTGACCTTCTCGGCCGTCGCCATCGTGCTCACGGTGCTGGTCGGCGGCCTGGCCGCGTCCGGCTCCGTCATCGCCTTCGCCAAGCTCAGCGGCCGGATCGACGGCAAGCCGTTCCTGTTCAAGGGCCAGAAGGTCCTCAACGCCGCCATCCTGGCGCTCGCGCTGCTGGCCGGTCTGGTCGTCGCGCTCGACGCCGCCCTGGTCGGCGGCGTCACCGGCGTCACCGTGGCCTTCGGCGTGGTGCTCATCCTGGCGCTCGTCCTCGGCGTGCTCGCCGTCATCCCGATCGGCGGCGCCGACATGCCGATCGTCGTCTCGCTCCTCAACAGCTACTCGGGCGTGGCGGCCGCGATGGCGGGCTTCGTCATCGACAACAACGTGCTCGTCGTCGCCGGTTCGCTCGTCGGCGCCTCGGGCCTCATCCTGACGACCATCATGTGCAAGGCGATGAACCGCTCGCTCGCCAACGTGCTCTTCGGTGGCTTCGGCGCCACCGTCAGCGCCGGCGGCGCCGCCGCCCAGGGCGAGGTCAAGCCGCTCACCCCGGAGGACGCGTACTTCATCCTCGAGGCCGCCAACTCCGTCGTCTTCGTCCCCGGCTACGGCATGGCCGTCGCGCAGGCGCAGCACGTCGTCAAGGAGCTCGCCGACCAGCTGACCAAGAACGGCGCCGAGGTGCGCCACGCGATCCACCCCGTCGCCGGCCGCATGCCCGGGCACATGAACGTCTTGCTCGCCGAGGCCAACGTGCCCTACGAGCAGCTGGTCGAGCCCGAGGACGTCAACCCTGCGATGGAGACCGTCGACGTGGCCATCGTCATCGGTGCCAACGACGTCGTCAACCCCGCCGCCAAGGAGGATCCCTCCAGCCCGTTGTGGGGCATGCCGATCATCGAGGTCGACCGCGCGCGCACCTGCTTCGTCCTCAAGCGCTCGATGAACCCGGGCTTCTCCGGCGTCGACAACGCGCTCTTCCTCAAGGACAACACCCGCATGATTTTCGGGGACGCGAAGGCGACCATCACCGCCATGGTGGCAGCTTTCAAGGAGAGCTAGGCTCTCCTTGAAAGCTGCCTGGCAGTTGGGGGGTGGCCGAGAGGCCGCCCCCCAACCGTACGGTGGCGTCGTGGGAGCGTGGCCTCGTCGTCCGGGGCGGCCTTGGCCGGCGAGGTGGCCGCGGGGCCGCCTCGAACGCCCGGCGGTCGTCGTCCGGCCCAGAACGCCAGCCGCAGTCATCAAGGAACTTGACACGAGGACACTCAAGTCCTAGGCTGCGTCCATGGACACGAACCGCTTCACCGAGACCGCGCTGCAGCTCTTGGCGAGCGGGCAGCAGATCGCCCAGACGCGGCGTCACGCCTCGGTGACGCCGCTCCACCTCGCCCGTGCCCTGCTGGCCGACGCCGGGCAACCTCCCGCGCGCGTGGTGCAGCGCGCCGGTGGTGACCTGGCGCAGGCGCAGGCGGCGCTGGATGCCGCCCTGGGGCGCGAGCCCACCGTCAGCGGCGGCTCCGGCGAGGCCTACCTCGCCCCACAGACCGCGAGCGCGCTCGAGGCGGCGGAGGGCGTCGCCAAGGCCTGGGGCGACGCCTTCGTGGCCGCCGACGCCCTGCTCGTCGGGCTGCGCCGGACCGCGGGTGACGCGCTCGCCATGTTGCCATCCGCCGCCGACCTCGAGCGCGCCGCGCAGGAGGTGCGGGCCGGCCAGAAGGTCGACTCGCGCACCGCCGAGTCCAAGTTCGAGGCGCTCGAGAAGTACGGCATCGACCTGACCCAGCGGGCGGCCGACGGCCAGCTCGATCCCGTCATCGGGCGCGACGAGGAGATCCGCCGCACCGTCCAGATCCTCCTGCGGCGCACCAAGAACAACCCCGTCCTCATCGGCGAGCCCGGCGTCGGCAAGACCGCGATCGCCGAGGGGCTGGCCCAGCGGATCGTCGCCCGCGACGTGCCCGACGGGCTCCTCGGCAAGCGCGTGGTGCAGCTCGACATGGGCAGCCTGCTCGCCGGCGCGAAATACCGCGGGGAGTTCGAGGAGCGCCTCAAGGGCGTGGTCGAGGAGACGACCCGTTCGAAGGGCGAGGTCGTGCTGTTCATCGACGAGCTGCACACGATCGTCGGCGCCGGCAAGGCCGAGGGGGCCGTCGACGCCGGCAACATGCTCAAGCCGGCGCTGGCACGCGGCGAGCTGAGGATGATCGGCGCCACCACGCTCGACGAGTACCGGCAGATCGAGAAGGACGCCGCGCTGGAGCGGCGCTTCCAGCCGATCGTCGTCGACGAGCCGTCGGTGGAGGAGACGATCAGCATCCTGCGCGGTCTCAAGGAGAAGTACGAGGTGCACCACGGCGTGGCGATCACCGACCCCGCGATCATCGCCGCGGCGACGATGGCGCACCGCTACGTCAGCGACCGGCGCCTGCCGGACTCGGCCATCGACCTCATCGACGAGTCCGCGAGCCGCATCCGCGTGCAGCTCGAGAGCATGCCCGAGGAGATCGACGGGCTGCGGCGCCGCAAGCTGCAGGTCGAAGTCGAACTGCAGGCCCTGAAGGACGAGAGCGACGCGGAGTCGGGCCAGCGGCGCCTGCGCCTCGAAGAGGAGCTGCGCGCCCTGCAGGACCGCATGGATCAGGCGACCAGCGCCTGGGAGGCCGAGCGCCGCGAGCTCGACGAGCTGCGGGCGGCCCAGGAGGAACTCGACCGCGTGCGCACCCGGATCGAGGCGGCGGAGCGTGAGTACGACCTCGAGGAGGCGGCCAAGCTGCGCTACGGGGAGGCGCCGCGGCTGGAGGGCGACGTCCGGCGCCTGACCGAGGCGCTCGACGATGCGCGCTACGTGCGCCTGGAGGTCGGCGAGGACGAGGTGGCCGCCGTCGTCAGCCGCGCGACCGGGATCCCGGTCGCCCGCCTCATGGAGGGCGAGCGCGAGAAGCTGCTGCGGCTCGAGGACGAGCTCCACCGGCGGGTCATCGGGCAGGACGTCGCGGTGACCGCGGTCGCGGACGCCATCCGCCGCGCGCGCGCCGGCCTGTCCGACCCCAACCGTCCAGTCGGTTCGTTCATCTTCCTGGGGCCTACCGGGGTGGGGAAGACCGAGACCGCCAAGGCGCTCGCGGCGCTGCTCTTCGACGACGAGGAGCGCATGGTGCGGATCGACATGTCCGAGTACATGGAGAAGCACGCCGTCGCCCGCCTCATCGGCGCGCCCCCCGGTTACGTCGGGTTCGAGGAGGGCGGCCAGCTGACCGAGGCCGTGCGCCGGCAGCCGTACGCCGTGCTCCTCTTCGACGAGATCGAGAAGGCCCACCCCGACGTCTTCAACGTCCTCCTGCAGCTGCTCGACGACGGCCGGCTGACCGACGCCCACGGCCGCACCGTCGACTTCCGCAACGTCGTGGTCATCATGACGAGCAACGTCGGCAGCCCCCACATCCTCGAGTCGGCGCGCGCCGGACGGCCGGCGGACGTCGTCCGCGAGGAGGTGCTGCGGCTCCTGCAGCAGCAGTTCCGCCCCGAGTTCCTCAACCGCGTCGACGACGTCATCGTGTTCCACGCGCTCGACGAGGCGCAGGTGGCGCGCATCGCGGAACTGCAGCTCGACCGCCTGCGCGAGCGGCTGGCCGAGCGGCGCGTGACGCTCGAGCTCACGCCCGCCGCCTTGGCGCAGCTCGCGCGCATCGGCTTCGACCCGGTGTTCGGGGCGCGGCCCCTCAAGCGGGCGCTGCAGCAGCATCTCGAGACGCCGCTCGCCCGCCGCATCCTCGCCGGCGAGGTCGCCGACGGCAGCACGGTCGTGGTCGAGCCCGGCGAGGCGGGCCTCGTGCTCGACGTCCGCGCCCCCGCGGCCGTGAATTGAGGGCGCCGGACGGCGCCCCGCTGCCCGGCGCACGCGCGCGACCCCGTGCCGCACGCGCGCGACCCCGTGCCGCACGCGCCCGACCCCGTGCCGCACGCGCGTGATAGCGTGCCGTCGTGGTGTTCCGCAGGACGTCCAACCGACCGGAGGCCGCCGATGGTGCGGCGTCCGAACGGGGCGCCGTGGCGCCCGCCTTGGAGCTCGCGCACTCGGCCCTGGCCGAGGGCCGCTACGAGGCCGCCTTCGCCACGCTGGAGGGGGCCGCGCGCCGGCAGCGCGTGCGTGCCGTGCAGGCGCGCTACTGGCTGCACCTGGCGGCGTGCTACGCGCTGTACGGGCTCGATGGCCTCGAGAACGGCGTACCGGCGCTGAAGGCCGCCGTCGCCGCCGAGCCGCAGATGGTCGCCGATCCGCTCTACCAGGCGCTCTACTGGGAGTTCGACGCCTACCGCGGCGCGTCCGCCTCCGAGGTCAAGCGTGGCCTGCGGGCGATCCCCGGCGACCTGCCGCCCATCGCGGCCTACCACGCGGGCGCCGCGCTGCTGGCGGTGGGCGCCTCGAAGAGCGCCCTGCGCCGCCTAGAGCCGCTCCGCGACGATGCGCTGCCTACGTACCTGGTGTGGCGCCGCTGGTCGCTCCTGGGCCAGGCCCAGGAGGCCCTGGGCGAGTGGTCATCGGCAGCGATCGCCTACGGCGCGGCGGTCGACGGCGCCCCGGCGTCGGAGCGCGGGCCCGAACTGCTGGCCTACGCGAGCTGTCTGCTCGAGCTCGGCCGGATCGACGAGGTGCTCGCCGTCCTCGGTGACGTGGACGAGGAGGCGCTCGACGAGGTGGACGTCGGGCTCATGCGCTACGTCGAGGGGCGCGCCCAGCTCGAGGCCGGCAACCCCAACCGTGCGCACGAGCTGTTCGTCGAGGCGCGCGGGCTCGAGTCCGAGCCCGACATGGGTTTCTCGCTGGCGTACGCGACCGGCCAGGCGCTGGTCGCGCTGCAGCGGTACGACGACGCG
>JAHYJQ010000095.1 GCA_019429025.1 Trueperaceae bacterium
CCGCCGACCTGCGCCGCCTCGCTGAGGAGGCCGACGCCGCCTGGCGCGCGGCCGAGGCGTCGAGGGAGCGGCGGGACGAGCGTCGCGCGGCGATCGCCGCCCGCGAGGCGCGCTGGCGGGCCGCCCGCGACGATCTCGTGCCCCCCGACCGGGCGGAGGACGATGGCGACCTGGCGGTCTGGACCGAGGCCGAGGCCGAAGCCCGCGCGACCGTCTCGGAGGCGCGGTCGCTGGCGGAGGCGACCCTCGCCGAGGCGGCGGAGGCGCGCCGCGAGGCCGAGGTCGGCGGCGAGCGGTTGCTCGCCTTCGAGGCCGCCCGCATCGCCCACCTTCAGGCGCTCGAGCGCGCCGCCCGCCTGCGCGAGGAGGCGGCGTCCCATGGGGGAGAGGTCGCGCGCTGGAGCGAGGAGGAGACGGCCGCGCAGGCCCGGCGCCAGGCGGCCGAGGCGGCGCTCCCACGCGACCTCGAGGCGCGTCAGCGGGCCTTCGAGCAGGCCGACGAGACGCAGCAGCGCAACGAGGCGCGCCTACGGCAGCACACCGAGGCCCAGGCGCGCGCCGGCGACGAGTTGGAGACGGCGCGGCTCGCGCTCGCGCGGCGGGAGGCCGCGCTCGAGCTGGCGCTCGACGAGCGCGCGGGGCTCCCGACCGGCGTCGAGCCCCTCGAACTGAGCGAGCGTGTGGCGCGTGCGCGATGGCGCGAGGTGGAGGGGGCCCTCGAGGCCCTGGGGCCGGTCAACCAGCGGGCCGCGATCGACCACGCGGCCCAGTCCGAGCGCCTGAGCGAGCTCGAGGACGAGGGGGCGCAGGCCGCGGAGGCCGTCGCCGAGCTGGCCGGCACCCTGGCGACCATCGACGCCGAGACCACCGGGAGGCTCAACACCGCCTTGAGGGGCCTCCGGGAGGGTTTCGCCGAGCACGTCAGGCAGCTGTTCGGCCCGACGGCGCTCGGCTCGATCGACGTCGAGCGCGAGGGCGAGCGGCCGGTCGGGGTGCGCATCCGACTGCAGCCCCCGGGCAAGCGCACCGAGTCGCTGAACCTGCTGTCGGTGGGGGAGCGCACGATGGGGGCGATGGCCTTCCTGTTCGCGCTCATGGCCGGCGACGTCGGCAACCTTCCCATCGCCGTCCTGGACGAGGTCGACGCGCCGCTGGACGAGGCGAACATCCGGCGCTTCTGCGGCTTCATCGAGGCGCTGTCGGCGCGCGGCACGCAGTTCGTGCTCATCACCCACCAGAAGGCCACCTTCGAGGTGGCCGACACCCTCTGGGGCGTGACCACCGACGATGGCGTGAGCCGGGTCTTCTCGATCCGGCGCGAGGCACCCAACGGGTTCGCGGTCATCGACGCCGCAGGGTCGCGACCGTGATCGCCTCGGGACGGCAACCGCTTGCCATAACGGCGTTACCTCAGGGGCGTCGTCGCCGAGCGGCTCGCTGGACCGCCGGCCGCCACGGCCTGCCACGCGGTGTCGGCCACCCGTACCTTGCGCCGCGTGCGCCTCAGCGGCGATGCTGTCCGAGAACGCGTGCGTCGGCGCCGCTGACGGCACCTGCGCCGACGCCGGCGTGGAACAGGAGCTCGCCATGACCTACCCGCAGCCCTCGCTGTACGCGCGCATCGGCGGCGCTGAGGTCGTCGCCGACCTCGTGGACGCCTTCTACCAACGCGTCCTCGCGGACCCCGAGCTCGCCCCGTTCTTCGCCAAGACGGACGCCGACAAGCTGCGGGCGATGCAGCGCGAGTTCTTCTCGGTCGCGCTCGGCGGGCCAGTCACCTACTTCGGCCGACCGCTCGCGTACGCCCACCGCGGCCGCGGCATCGAGCGTCGCCACCTGCAGCGCTTCACCGAGCACCTGCTCGCCACGCTCGAGGGGCAGGGCCTGGAAGACCGCGACGTCCACGACGTCGTCGACCGGATCAACGTCTACAGCAGCGACATCCTCGGGGGTCATGGCACGTCGGGTTGACGGATGCTGCGTTGGCGTGTGGATCCAGGTCGTGGATCCAATCTGTGTTTGATAAGTTGTCTTATCACACTACGCCGACCCGAACGGTTCACGGATCCTGCAGGACCTCGAGCACCCACGCCGTCCACGCATCGAACGCCGGACCCTGCGGCTCGTCGGAATCCTGATGGCGCATCGCCGGCAGCCGCACGACGTCGAGCCCCCCGGTCGAACCGTCGGGCCGGACGTTGTCGCGGACGTCGCGCACCACGCCGGCGACCTGCCCGCCGCTGCGCACCTCCAGCGAGCGCGCCACGTTCCGAGTCGAGCAGCACGGAGGCGGCGAACGGCACCTGCGGGTGCTCGAAGGCGAGCAGGTGCGCGAACTGCGTCCCGTGCGAGTACCCGAGCAGGACGACGCGGGTGTGGGCGCCAGGCCGAAGAATGCCGTCCTGGACGGCCATTCTCAGGTCTTCGGCAGCGGAGGCGTAGCCACGGCCGCGGTCCGGGTGGTCGTCGACGTGGTTGCGGTACGTCCACGCCACGGCGTCGAGACCCGCCGCGCGCCAGGCGGCCAGCGCGGGTGGACGGGCGGCGGCGGTCGGTACACGGCCGAAGGCTCGGCCACCCAGGCGACCGCGGTCAGCGCCAGCGCGCAGGCCAGGGCCAGCGGACGCGGGCGCGCCGCAGGCCGCCGCGCCCGTGCGCTCATTCCGCCGCCCAGCGCACCCGTCCCGGCCGCGTGTAGATCTGGTACGTCAGGTCGCGCAGCAACGACAGCAGCACCTTGGCGCCGCGCGCGTCGAGGTCGGGCCCCGCCACGCCCGGCGTCGGGCGCAGCGCCTGCCGCGCCTTGTCCTGCCAGTCGCCGTCGAGGCCGGTGAGCTCGAGGATCTCTTCGAGGTGCCGCTCGACGCGCGCCTCGCCGTCCGGCGCGAGGTCCTCCACGACCGCCCGCACGGCCCGGCGCGCCATGGCGGCGAAGCCCAGGTACGCCCGCACCGACAGGCAGTCGAGCGCCTCCTTGATGACCCGCGCGACCGGCTCGGGCACGTGCTCGTAGTCGTAGCCCTCGACGACCGGCAGCGCCATGCGGGGCCGATCGACCCGCGCCGGGTCCCAGTCGACGACGTCGTAGGAGACCGGCACCGGAGCGAGGCAGGCATCGCAGTGGTACACGACCATGATCTCGCGCAGCTTGGCCGAGCGGGCGACGTTCTCGATGAGGTCCTGCATCCGGGTGAAGCTCGACCGTTGCCCGCAGTGCGGGCAGGTTCCCCCGACGCGCAACGCGTTCAGCGGCGCGGGCGGCTGGTTGCCATAGAACTGGAGCATGCCCCCAGCTTAGCCCCCGCCGCCCCAGCCGTCGACCGCCGCGGCGAGCCCGGCGAGGTCGCCGAAGACGCGGTCGGCGGCCGTCAGCGCGTCGGCATCGAAGGTCCCGGCGATGGCCGCCACCCGCATGCCGCCCGCCCGGCCGGCCTCCACGCCGGCGACCGAGTCCTCCACGACCCAGCAGCGCTCGGGCCTCGCGCCGACGCGCTCGGCGGCGAGCAGGAAGATGTCCGGCGCGGGCTTGCCGTGCACGACCTCATCGCCGGTCACGGCGGCGTCGAAGAGCTCGAGGATGCCCGTGTTCGCCAATCGCGCCGCCATCCGCGGGCGCTCGGTCGACGTCGCCAGCGCCAGGCGCCACCCTCGCGCGCGCAGGTCGCGCAGGAGTGGCACGGCCGCCGGGAACGGGCGGATCTCGCCCGCCTGCAGCGCCGTCTCCTTGCGCGCGTCGTAGTCGCTGACGAAGGCGTCGATCTCCACGCCGACGGCCTGCAGGCGCGGCTCGAGGAGGCCGCGCAGGTAGGCCCGCGGCCGGCCGCACACCGTCCGCAGTTCGCGGTCTCCGACCTCGACGCCGTGCGCGCTCAGGCGGGCCCGCAACAGCGCCAGGCCGGGACGCTCGCTGTCGAGCAACACGCCGTCCATGTCGAAGAGGACCGCGCCTACACCGGGCACTCCGCCCATCTTCCGCCACCTCCGTGCGCCGCGCTCCGCGCGGCGAAGGGCAAGGTTACCGCGACCCGAGGGCCGCTCGTCGGGCCAGGCGGCCCCGGGTCGCCCGCGCTGCGCGCCGGCCGCGGTCGGCTGCGATGATGACGGTGATGCTCAGGCGCCCGCTCCGCCACCTGCTCGCCGGGATCCTGCTCGCGACGGCGATCGCGATCGTCGCGGGCAAGGCCTGGCTCGACCTGAGCGGCCCCTACCTCGAGGCGCTCCCCCTCTACCCCACCTGCGCCGAGGCCGCGGCGGCGCTGGCCGACGACCGCCTGCTCGAGGCGCTGGAGCTCGCCGAGGCGGGCGGCTGCACCGCCGTGCTGGCGGAGGCGCAAGCGCGCTGGACCGCGCCCTTGGCCACCTTCGAGCGCTGCGTGGCGGGCGTGTGGACCGGGGTCGGCGAGGACGGAGCGGGCATCGCCTGCGCGGTGGCCAGCGACCTGCTGGTCTTCGGCGACGTGCGCGATCTGACGCGACAGGGCGTCGCCTGGGGCCGAGGCGAGGCGACCGATCCCCTGCTCGTCGGGCTGTCGACCGCGGGCATCGTGCTGACCTTCGCGCCCCACGTGGGCCTCGGGAACGCGCTCCTCAAGGCGGCGCGCCGCGCCGGCAGCCTGACGCGCGGCCTCGCCGATCGGGTCCTCGCGCTGCTGCGCCTCGGCGCCTGGGGCGCGCTGGCCGACCTCTCGACGGATGCGGCGCGCGTCTCGACGAAGCTCGGCGTCGCGCGCGGCACGCGGGCGCTGGCGTACGCGGACGATGCCGCCGATCTCGCGTCGGTCGCGCGCTTCGTCGAGCGGGCGCCGGCACCGCTGCTGGCCCTGCGCTGGGGCGGCAAGCAGGCGCTGCGCCTGGCCGATGACGACGCGCTCTACCGCGCGGCGCTGGCCCGCGGCCCGGAGGGGCTGCGGCTCGCGGCCGAGCGCGGCGGTCGGGCGCTGCTCGCCCGGCAGCCGCTGCTGATCACGCTCGGCAAGGCCGTGGTCAAGCACCCCGACCAGCTGGCACACCTGCTCGCACGCTGGGCCAGCTGGCTCCTGCGCTGGGTGACCTGGCCATGGACGCTGCTGGCGTCGGGCAGCCTGGCGCTGCTAGGGGTGCTCGTCCAGCCGCGGCGCCGCCCACGCCGCCGGCGACGGTCGCCACCGCGAGCCAAGACCTCCCCCGCGACGCGGACCGCGCCCTAGTTCACTCGTTCACGAGCTTCCCGCTCGTGAACATGTGCGCACTCCGATATCAAGCCTCGTCCGTGACGTCCTCGATCCACGACAGGGCCTTCATCATCGCTGGGAAGCCCAGCGTGGTCGCGGCGAGGAACGCCACGTGGTGCACGTCCTCGGTGCCGATCCCGGCCTCGAGCGCCTGCCGGGTGTGGCTGTGGGTGGCGCCCTCGGAGCCCGAGGCGAGCGCCAGCGCCAGCTTCACGAGGCGCCGCTCGCGCTCGCTGAGCGGGCCGGCCGCGTGCGCGGCCGAGGCGAAGCGCTCGTAGGCTTCGGCGAGCTCCGGGTGCTCGCGGTGCAGGCGCAGGTAGGGAGCGGGCTTCGTCATGCTGTCTCCTCGGGCCCGATGGGGACCACCTCCATGCTACGCGGCCCCCCGGGGCGCGGCGCCCGGCAGCGGCGGCGTAGCATCGAGGCACCGTCAGGGCCGCGCGCGGCAGCGACGCCGACGGCACTGCGGCGCCGCGACGCGCGGTGGTGGAGGTGGATGCATGCGCGACGACGCGTTCGTGCTCGGGGTCAACTACTGGCCGCGACGCAAGGCCATGGGCTGGTGGGCCGACTTCGACGCCGAAGAGGTGCGTTCCGAGTTCGCCGTGATCGCCGACCTCGGCCTCGACGTCGCGCGCGTGTTCCTGCTGTGGGACGACTGGCAGCCCACGCCGGACACCGTCTCCGAGGCGTGCCTGACGAACCTCGGGCTCACGCTGGACGCCGCCGCCGACGTCGGCCTCGGCCTCGACGTCACCTTCTTCACGGGCCACATGAGCGGCCCGAACTGGGCCCCCGGCTGGCTGCTGCGCGCCGGCCCGCCCGACCCCGGGCCCGCCCCGCGGACGGTCGTCAGCGGCGGCCGGCGCGTGGGTCTCGCCTACCGCAACCCGTTCCACGACCCCGAGGCGTGGCGCGCCGCAGAGAAGCTGCTGCGCGCGGTGGTCGGTCGCTACCGCGACCATCCGGCCGTGTGGCTGTGGAACCTCGGCAACGAGCCCGACCTCTTCGCCTGGCCCGCATCGCCCGCCGATGGGCGCGCCTGGGTCCGGCGCATGGCCGCCGTCATCCGCGAGCTCGACCCCCGCCACCCGATCACCTGCGGCCTGCACGTCGAGAGCCTGCTGCAGGACAACGGCCTGCGCGTGAGCGACGTCTTCGCCGAGACCGACGTCGCGGTGATGCACGGCTACCCGATGTACGCGGACTGGGCCAGGGGCCCGCTCGATCCGGACTACGTCCCGTTCACCTGCGCCCTCACGACCGCGCTGAGCGGCAAGCCGACGCTCATGGAGGAGTGGGGCGGCTGCACGGCGGCGCCCGGCGAGCCCTCGCACGTCATGCGCTGGAGCTACGGCGGCGCCGAGCGCGCGCAGTTCATGGCCTCGGAAGACGACCTCGCGGACTACGTGGCCGCGGTCCTCCCGCGGCTGGTCGAGGTCGGCGCCACCGGCGCGCTGCTGTGGTGCTTCGCCGACTACGCCGAGGCCCTATGGGAGCGGCCCCCGTGCGACGAGGCGCAGCACGAGCGCTTCTTCGGCCTCGTCCGGCCCGACGGCTCGCTCAAGCCGCACGCCGAGGCCGTGCGTACCTTCGCGCGCACCCGGCCCAGGGTGCGGCCCGCGAACCGCCGCATCGACCTCGACGTCACGCCCGGGGCCTACTACGCGGACCCCGCCGGCCACGCCCGGCGCCTGTACGCCGCCTACCTCGCCGACGCCGGCCAGCGCTGAGTCGGGTCTCTTCCCCGCTGGGCTCGCGGCGAGGACGAGCGGACCTTCCGCCTGCTGTTCGCCCTGCTGGTCATCGCCGCGGGCGTGGCGGCGGCGGCGTCGTCGCGGCTGCCACGGGGAGTCGGTCGCGCGAGCTGACGCCCGGCCCGCCCGCGCGCGGCGCTACCCGCGCCGGGCGAGGTGCCCGCGCCGGCCACGGCCGGCGCCGATCACCCAAACCCGGACGGGACGGTAGGATGCCGCGGTGAACCGGAGGGGCCCGATGCCGACCGCCGTCCCCGTGACGGACGACCCCGCGTACACCTCGGCGTACGCAGCCTTCGCGCGCGACCACCCCGGCTACGCCTCCGCCGAGCTCGACGCGGCCCGCGCCACCGATTTCGCCCGCCTCGATCGCAGCGGCGACGTCTACCTCGACTACACCGGCGGCGGCGTCTACGCCGAGTCCCACGTGCGCGAGCACGCCGATCTGCTCACGAGCGCGGTCTTCGGCAACCCGCACTCCACCAACCCCACCTCGCAGGCGATGACCGAGCTCACCGAGTCGGCGCGACGCGCGGTCCTCGCGCACTTCCGCGCCGACCCCGAAGAGTACGTCGCGGTGTTCACGCCGAACGCCAGCGGCGCGCTCAAGCTGGTGGCCGAGTCGTACCCCTTCGCCCCCGGTGGCACCTTCCTGTTGACCTACGACAACCACAACTCGGTCAACGGCATCCGCGAGTTCGCCCGCGCGCGCGGGGCCGAGGTGGGCTACGTGCCCGTGCGGCCCCCCGACATGCGCGTCGACGACGACACGCTGCGACGCGCCCTCGACGCCCCAGGCGTCGCCGCCCGGCGGCTGTTCGCTTACCCCGCGCAGTCGAACTTCTCGGGCGTCCTCCACCCCCTCGCCTGGGTCGCTCGCGCCAAGGAGCGCGGCTGGGACGTGCTGCTCGACGCCGCCGCGTACGCGCCGACCCACGCGCTCGACCTCCGGGCGGTGCGCCCCGACTTCGTGACGCTGTCGTTCTACAAGATGCTCGGCTACCCGACCGGGGTCGGCGCGCTGCTGGCCCGGCGTGAGGCGCTGGCGGCGCTGCGCCGACCCTGGTTCGCCGGCGGCACCATCGCGTACGCCTCGGTGAGCGAGCCGCGTCACGACCTGCACGAGGGCGCCGAGGCCTTCGAGGACGGCACGCTCAACTACCTGGCGCTGCCCGCCGTCGAGTCCGGGCTGCGGCGCCTGGCGAACGGCCACCAGGCCGCCATCGACGCCCGCGTCACGGCGCTGACGGGCTGGACGCTCGCGCGGCTGGCGGCGCTGCGGCACGGCAACGGCCGGCCGTTGGTGCAGGTGTACGGTCCGCTCGACACCGCCGGCCGCGGGGGCGCGATCGCCTTCAACCTGCTGCGGGCCGCTGGTGTGCTGATCGACCACCGCGAGGTCGAGCGCGCCGCGAACCGCGAACGCATCTCCCTGCGGACCGGCTGCTTCTGCAACCCCGGCGCCGGCGAGGCCGCGCTGGGCATCTCGAGCGGCGAGCTCGCCAGTTGCTTCAGCGTCCACGACCGCATGACGATCGACACCTTCCGCGGCTGCCTGAGCGACAAGGGGAGCGGTGCCGTGCGGGTGTCGTTCGGGCACGCGAGCACGTTCTCGGACGCGTTCGCGCTCGTGCGCCTGCTCGAGGGGTTCCGCGCCTGACCGGAATGCGCGGCCGGCGACCCCCCGAGCGCAGCCGCCCCCTCGGGGGCTTCAGCCGCCCGACGGCGCCAGCTGCAGGGTCGTGATGCAGGTCGGGCTGTCGCCGTGGGTGGTCACGACGCCGACGGTGCGGTAGCCGTCGAGCTCGAAGGTCAGCTCGATCGCGTGCCCGCGCGGCAGCCACAGGTCGACGAAGCCGTTCGCCATCGTCGGTCGCACCTCGTCGATGACGACGGTGCCGTCGCCGAGGGCGGCCCTGACGTGGAACGGCGCGTCGACCAGCTCGCCCTGGCAGCCGGACGCGTAGTGGGTGAGGCACGGATGGGTGCGCACCAGGTAGGGCGCCACCGACACCAGCATGACGTCGTCGGGCAGGGCGACCTCGACCTCCTGGCCGTCCTGGAAGGCGAAGTGGACCGCCTGAGGGGTCACGTAGCTGGTGACGGGCTGCCCCTTCCAGGCGTTGGCGAGGTCCATGGCGGCGTAGGCGTCGACGCCCGCGAGGGCGGCCGGCGTCGCGGCGGGCACCTGGGCGTGGGCGAGGGCGCCGAGCGCGAGGGTGAGGGCGATGAGGCGGGGGATGCGGGCGGCGAACGTGAGCGTGGCCATGCGCCAGCCTAGGCGGCGGCGATCGACGGGCCATGAAGCGTGCGTCAAGCGCAGGTAAGGCGGCCGGGACGTTGGTCCCTCGGGCGCCCGCGCAGCCCGTCAGCCGTCGTCGTCACCTGCGAGGGCGGCCAGCAGGCCGCCGCGGTCGAGACCGGGGCCGGCCTCGTCCGCCAACGTCGCCCGCGGCGCCGTGCTGACGTCCAGCGTCGCCTGCACGCCCGGGTCCTCGAGGAAGCGCGACAGCCGCTGCAGCCCCTGCCGCCCGAAGAGGGCGTGGACGACGTCGAGGCGCTCGCGCGCGCGCGTGACGGCGACGTACAGCAGCCGCTTCTCCTCCTCGAGCTCGCCCTCGTCGCCGTCGCGGGCGGCCCGGCGCACCGCCCACGGGCTGGGCAGCGTGCGGTCGTCGGCCCCGACGAGGACGACGTGGTCCCACTCGAGGCCCTTGGCGGAGTGGATCGTCGAGATCGTGACCGGGCGCAGCCCCTCGGCGGCGTCCGGAGCACCCGCGTTGACCGCCTGGCGGGTGGTCTCCGGGTCGAGGGCGAGGTCGGCGAGCAGCGCGCCCAGGTCGGCGTAGCGCTCGACGACGACGCGGAAGAAGGCGAGGTCCTGCTGCCGGTACGGCTCGTTGGGGTGGCGGCGGGACAGCACCGGGAGGTACCAGGCGAAGAGCTGGTCGTAGCTCTCGGCGACGGACGCGGCGCGTTCGGCGCGCGCGAACGCGGCGAGGAGCTCCTGCAGCGCCGCCCGGGCCTTCCCGGTCGCGGCCTGCTCCGCGCGCCGGCGGGCGCGGGCGAGCGGGCCGGCGTCGCCGGTGGCCGCCAGCGCGTCCGGGTCGGAGAAGTCGGCGAACCAGCGGGCCGCCGTCGTCTCCCCCACGCCGTCGAGCAGCTGCAGCAGCCGCAGCCAGGCGAGCTCGTCGAAGCCGTTGTGGAGGATCCTCAGCCCGGCCAGCACGTCCTTGACATGGGCGGCCTCGGTGAAGCGCAGGCCGCCGAAGACGGCGAAGGGGATCTTGCGGCGCAGCAGCTCGCCCTGCAGCGGCACGCTGAGGTAGGCGTTGCGGACCAACACGGCGTGACCGCCGAGGGCGCCGGGGTCGCCGAGGCGCTCCTGCAGGGCGTCGGCCACCAGGTCGGCGACGGCACGCTCGTCCTCGACCACCGTCAGGCGTGGGCGCTCGCCGCCCGGACGGGCCGCGGCCCGCAGCGGTCGATCGATGCGGCTCGCCATCTGCGCCATGACCGCGTTGGCGACGTCGAGGATCGCCTGGGTGCTGCGGTAGTTGTCGGTCAGGTGCACCACCGCGGCGCCGGGCACCTCGTCGGCGAAGCCGGCGATCTTCTCGTGCCGCGCGCCGCGGAAGCCGTAGATGCTCTGCTTCGGGTCGCCGACGACCATGAGGTTGCCGTGCGGGGCGGCGAGCGCGTTCGCGATGTCGGCCTGCCAGGCGTTGACGTCCTGGTACTCGTCGACCAGGACGTAGCTCCACGCGGCCGCGACGCGGTCGCGGACCTCGGGCAGCCCGAGCAGCTTGGCGGCCATGACCAGGACGTCGTCGTAGTCGACGTAGCCGCGCTCGAGCTTGTAGGCGGCCCACGTGCGGCGGACGCGCTGCAGCGTCTCGACCTCGTCCGCGAAGTCCGGCAGGTCGCGCGCGACGACCTCCGCCAGCGGCGCGCGCAGGTTGGTCGCCCGGCTGAACGCCGCCTGCAGCGCGCCCTTGCGCGGCAGCCGCCGGCGCCGATCGCGCTGCAGGCCGAGCCGCTGGATCACGGCGGCCACGGCGTTGGCGGCGTCGTCCGTGTCGATGACCGTCGGCGGCCCGGCGAGTCCGAGCGCCCGGAAGTTGCGCGCGACGAGCCGGTACGCGACGTGGTGGAAGGTCCCGCCGTCGACCC
>JAHYJQ010000096.1 GCA_019429025.1 Trueperaceae bacterium
GCGCGCTCGCGCGGCACCACATGCACCGCGCTGCCCGCTACACGGCGTTCGGGGCGGACCTCCAGGCCGATCCCAAGGTGCGCGGCGAGGTCATCGGCGAGAGCCTGCTACGCCGCGACTCGGCGTGCGCCTGGCGGCCGGTCCTGCACCTCAACGACCACGGTTACCCGGCGCACGGATGGGTTCGCACGCAGACGGGACATCTGCCTCGGGGCTTCGAGGACTGGTCGCTTCCGGTGGGCCACCTGACGATCCTCACCACGCACGTCGTGGACGCTACGGTGGGCGCGGCGTTGCGCGATCACCTGGCCGCGGACGTCGAGCGCGCCCTGCTTGCGGACGCTGACGTTCGCGAGCGCACGCTGGCCCAGTTGCGGCGCAGCCGCCGCTACCGTGACCACGCAGCCACGCCGTTCGAGTTCCGCTCGGGTCTGCCGTTCTGGGGTCAGCACCGCCCGCATCCTCGGCCCGTGGCGGCCGGCGCCCGGGGCGAGGGCGAGCTCCCTCCCCTGGCTCCCTTGGTGACGCTGATCACCGAGGTACCGGACGAGACCGTGGATGGCGCGGCATGGCACGCATGCGTCCGCAGCCACGCGATCGCCAACGAGGCGATGACGCGTTCGTTGCTCGACTGGCTCCAGCTGCGGCGGGGCTGAGGCCACGACCTCCTTGGCGGCAGCGGCCCGGCCGTGACGCGGGGTGACCGGCTGTCTGCCTCAGAACGCCACGCCAGCCACCAACACGACGTTGGCGTACGGCGTGAACTCGCCGGTGCGCACGATCGCCGCGGCGCCGGCGGTGATCTCGAGCAGCTCGGGGTGCGGGACCTCGCGCAGCGGCACCCCGGCGGGCCAGGCCTCGTCGAACGCGCCGCGCATCGCGGGTGACACGGTCGCCATCTCGACGTCGATGACGCCCTCTTGGACGACGAGCTCGCCGAGCACCGTCGCCAGCGTCTCCACGAAACCAGGTACGCCCGGGCGCAGCGCCAGGTCGATCACCGGCACGCCCTTGGGCACCGGCAGGCCCGCGTCGCCGATGACGAGCAGGTCGTGGTGGCCCATCGCGGCGACGAGCCGCGAGAGCTCGGCGTGGAGGAGTCCATGCTCCTTCATGCGGACCCCCTCACCGGCCCTCGTCGCGGCCGGTCGCGGACGGCCGGCCGCGCGGGGCGGGGAAGGGCAGGCGGGGTTCGACCCCGCCTGCCACGAGAGCGTGCGTCAGTCGCAGCTGGCTTCGGTGACGAGCTCGAGGCCGACGGCGACGTTGACCGTCTCGGCCGGCGCGCCACCCTCGACGATGTCGGCGGCGGCCTCGACGGCCTCGGCGCCGAGCATGGCGGGCTGTTGGGCCACGGTGGCGGTCATGCGGCACGCGCGGACGGCGGCGACGGCGTCATCGTTGGCGTCGAAGCCGACCACCAGGATGTCGCGGCCCGAGGCCTCGATCGCCTGCAGGGCGCCGAGCGCCATCTCGTCGTTGTGGGCGAAGACGGCCTCGATCTGCGGTTGGGCGGTGAGGATGTTCTCCATGACCGTCAGGCCCTCGGCGCGGTTGAAGTTGGCGGTCTGGCGGGCGACGATCACCACGCCCGGGCAGCGCTCGGTCATGAAGGTGTTGAAGCCCTGGCCGCGCTCGCGGGCGGCCGAGGTGCCGGGGATGCCCTCGAGCTCGACGACCGCGCCGATGCCATCGAGCTGCTCGCAGATGAACTCCGCGGCGCTGGCGCCGCCGGCCACGTTGTCGGAGGCGATGAAGTAGGCGAGGTTCCCGCCGTCGACGCCGCGGTCGACCGCGATGACCGGGATGCCGGCGGCGTTGGCGCCCATGACGGCCGGCACGACGGCGGCGGAGTCGGTGGGGTTGACGATGAGGACGGCGACGCCGCGCTGGACGAGGTCCTCGATGTCGTTGATCTGGGTACTGACGCTGTCCTGGGCGTCGGTCACCAGCAGCTCGAGGCCGAGCTGGTCGGCCATCTGCTGGGCGCCGTCGCGCAGCTCGACGAAGAACGGGTTGTTGAGGGTGGAGACCGAGAGGCCGATCGTCTGGGCGAGCGCCGACGTGGCGAGCAGCAGCGCCGAGACGATGGCGAGCGAGCGTAGAGCAGTGCGCATGGGTCCTCCTAGGGAGTGGGCGTTCACGTGCGACGGGTGGCGACGAGGCGTTCGATGAGCAGCGCGGCCAGGATCACACCCCCCTTCACGATCTGCTGGTAGAAGGACGGGACGTTGAGCAGGTTCATCCCGTTGTTGATGACGCCGATGATCAGCGCGCCGACGAGGGTCCCGAACACGCCGCCGCGGCCGCCGAAGAGCGAGGTGCCGCCGACGACGACCGCCGCGATGGCGTCGAGCTCGAACATGACGCCGGCCGACGGCTGCGCGGAGTTGAGGCGCCCCGTGAGGACCATGGCCGCGAGCGCGGCCGCCAGGCCCGAGAAGGCGAAGGTGAACACCTGCACGCGGCGGACCGGGATGCCGGAGAGTCGCGCGGCCTCCTCGTTGCCGCCGATCGCGTAGATCGCCCGCCCCAGCGCCGTGAAGCGCAGGATGACGTGGGTGACGAGCAGGAAGGCGAGCATGATCCAGATCGGCACCGGCAGGCCGAGGAAGGTGCCGTAGCCCAGCGTCATGAACAGGGGCGGCAGGCCGCTGATCGGTCGGCCGTCGGTGTAGGCGAGCGCGGCGCCGCGGAAGATCGTCAGGCCGGCCAGCGTGACGATGAAGGGGGCGATCCCAGCGTAGGCGACGAACAGGCCGTTGAAGGTGCCGAGCGCCGTCCCCAGCGCCATCGCCACCAGCACCGCCAGGCCCGCGGGCAGACCGCCGACCGCCAGGCCGGCGCCCACCACGCCGGTCAGCGCCAGCAGCGAGCCGACCGACAGGTCGATGCCGCGGCCGATGATGACCACCGTCATGCCGCAGGCGATGATCGCGTTGATCGAGATCTGCCGCAGCACGTTGACGACGTTCGAGGGCGTCAGGAAACGGTCGGACAAGAGCGACAGGATGACGACGAGGGCGACGAGCGCCATCAGCAGTCCGAAGCGGGCGAAGACCTCACGCCAGTTGACGCGCGCCAGTGACATGGGCGACGACCTCCTCGTAGTCGAAGGGGGGGCGGAGCTCGGTGGCGACGCGGCCGCCGCGGAACACCAGGATGCGGTCCGAGAGCCCGATGAGCTCCTCGGTGTCGGAAGACGACAGCAGTAGGCCGAGCCCGCGCCGCGAGAGGCCGTCGATGACGTCGTAGAGCTCGGTGCGGGCGCCCACGTCGACGCCCCGTGTGGGCTCGTCGAGCAGCAGCACCGTCGGCTCGGTGGCGAGGCTCTTGGCGACGACCACCTTCTGCTGGTTGCCGCCCGAGAGCTCGCGGGCGGGTTTGCGCGGCTCCGGCGGGCGCAGCGACAGCCGCTCGATCCACGTCCGCGTCTGCTCGCGCTCGCGCCGCGCGTCCATGAAGCCGAACCGCTGCAGCCGCGACAGCGTCGCAAGCGACACGTTCTCCTGCACCGTCAGCTCCATGACCAGCCCCTGCTGCTTGCGGTCGCTGGGGACGAGCACGATGCCCTCGCGGATGGCGTCGCGCGGCGAGCGGACGGGGTCGCCCGCCCAGCTGGCCGTGCCCGCGAGGCCGAACAGCGTGGGCAGGATGCGCTCGCGGCCGGAGCCGATCACGCCCGCGAGGCCGACGATCTCGCCCGCCTCGAGGGTGATGGACAACGGTTCGAGGCCGGGGCCGGCGGCCTCGAAGGTGCCGAGCGCCTCGCCTTTCGTCCGCGGCGCGCGCTGGTAGCGGCGCACGGCCTTGCCCACCATGAGCTGGACGATCTCGTCGGCGGTCGTGTCGGCCACCACGCGCGTGCCCACCAGCCGCCCGTCGCGCAGGACGGTGACGCGGTCGGCGATGCGGAACACCTCCTCGAGCCGGTGGCTGATGTAGACCATGGCGACGCCGCTGGCCTTGACCTTCTCGATGATGGCGAACAGACGCTCGCTCTCGCTGGCCGACAGCGCGGCGGTGGGCTCGTCGAGCACCAGGATGCGCCCCTCGCGGGCCAGCGCCCGGGCGATCTCCAGCAGCTGCCGCTCGCCGATCCCGAGGCTCGCGACCTCGCCCGCGGGGTCGAGGTCGAGCTCGACCTGGGCCAGCGGCCCGCGGGCGCGGGCGTAGAGGTCGCGGTAGCCGACGACCCTGGGCAGCCGCCCGAGGAAGAGGTTCTCGGCGACCGACAGGCTCGGCACCAGCGCGAGCTCCTGGTAGACCATGACGACGCCGTGGGCCTGGGCCTCGTCGACGCCGTGGAAGCGCACCGGCCGGCCGGCGAGCGTCATGCTGCCGGCGTCGGGCGGCTGCACGCCCGCCAGGATCTTCATCAGCGTCGACTTGCCGGCGCCGTTCTCGCCGACCAGCGCGTGCACCTCGCCGGCCTCGAGGGTGAAGTCGACCCCCGTCAGCGCGGCGACCTGGCCGAAGCGCTTGTCGACGCCGGTCATCTGGAGCAGGCTCATCCGCTTGGCTCCTCGGCGGGTAGCCGCTGCCGGGCGAGGAACGCGTCGATCTCGGCGGCCGTCGGCAGCGACGGTTGTGCGCCGGGCCGGGTGGCGGCGAGGGCCCCGGCGGCGTTGGCGTGGCGCACGGCCTCGGCGAGTGGCGCCCCCTGCGCCAGCCGCACGGCCAGCGCGCCGGCGAAGGCATCGCCCGCGGCGGTGGTGTCGACGGCCTCGACCACGAAGCCGGGGACCAACCCGGTGGCGGGGGCGTCGGCGGCGTGCGTGGCGGTCACACCCGCGCCCGTGCCCGTGCCCGCCGCGTCGCCCGCGGCGGCGTCGGCGCCCGCCTCCGCCCATGCGGCGCCGGCGGCGCCGAGCGTCAGCACCGCGGCGGGCACCAGCGCGGTGAGGGCGGCAGCGGCGCGCTCGGGCGCGCGCGCGACCTCGTCGACCGGGATCCCCGTGAGGCCCGCCGCCTCGGTCTCGTTGACGAGCAGCAGGTCGACGTCGGCGAGCTGCGCCGCGGTCAGCGGCTGCGCCGGCGCGAGGTTGAGGACCACGCGCGCGCCGGCGCCGCGGCCGAGCTCGGCGGCCCGCAGCGTCGTCTCGAGCGGGACCTCGAGCTGCAGCAGGACGACGCGGGCGCCCGCGAAGCGGGCGGCGTCGAGGTCGCGGGGGGCGAGGCGCGCGTTGGCGCCGGGTGCGACGATGATCGTGTTCTGCGCGCTCGGGTCGATGCTGATGAAGGCGACACCGGTCGGGGCGTCGGCGAGCGCCGCGATCGCCTCGGTGGCCACGCCGTCGGCCGCCAGGCCGCGCGTCAACGCGTCGCCGAAGGCGTCGGCGCCGACGCGGCCGACCATGGCGACGGCGCCGCCGGCGCGCGCGGCGGCCACCGCCTGGTTGGCGCCCTTGCCGCCGGGGTGGCGCGCGTAGTCGCCGCCGAGGAGGGTCTCACCGGCCACGGGGAAGCGCGGGACGCTGACCACCAGGTCCATGTTCAGGCTGCCGACGACGACGATGCTCACGTTTGTCCTCCAGCGGGGGGCGTGGCGCTGGCGGCCGCGTGCAGGTCCGCGACGGAGCGGCGTGCCACCAGCGTCACCGGGTGGGTCTCGAAACGGCGGGCGTCGCCCGGGCCGGCGATCCGCGCGTGCAGCATGGCGACCGCGCCCGCGCCGAGCTCGGCGAGCGGCTGCCGCACCGTGGTGAGCGCGGGCTCGACGAACTCCGCCCACGGGACGTCGTCGAAGCCGATGACCGAGACGTCCTCCGGGACGCGCGCGCCGGCGTCGCGCAGGGCGCGCAGCGCGCCGACGGCGATGGCGTCGTTGGCGCACACGAGGAGGCTGCAGTCGGGTTCGGCGAGCCGCTCGACGGCCGCCGGCGGCAGGTCGCTGGAGAACGGCACCTCGCGTTCCCAGGCGATCTCGAGGGTGCCGGCGGCGGCCCGTAGGAAGCCCTCACGCCGCGCGGCGGCGCTGGCGAGCGCGCGGGGGCCCGACAGCAGGCCGACGCGCCGGTGCCCGCGGGCGATCGCGTGGGCGGCCACCAGCGCGCCCCCCTGGGCGTGATCGGCGACGACGGCGTCGCAGCCGTCGAGCGGGCGGTCGACGGTGACGATGGGGAAGGGCCAGTCGACGGTCGTCCGATCGTCGACCGGCACCCACACGACGCCCGCGACGCGGTAGGTGGCGAGCAGGGCCAGCGACTCGTGGTCGCGCGCGCCGTCGTTGCCCGCGTCCATGACGATGAGCGCGTACCCCAGCGCGCGGGCGGTCGTCTCGATCGCCTGGACGAGGGCGGGGAAGTAGGGGTTGGTCAGGTCCGGGACGACCAGCCCGAGGGCGCGGCTGTGGCCGGTGCGCAGCGACTGGGCGTGCGGGTTCGGCACGTACCCGAGCTCGGCGGCGGCGGCGAGGACGCGCCGCTCCACCGCCGGGGTGGCCGGCTTGGCGCCGCGCAACACGTTGGACACGGTCGCGGTGGACACGCCCGCGAGTTGCGCCACGTCCTTGAGTCGTGCCATCCGTCCTCCTGAGCCGCGCGCTGCGCCGCCGAGAAGCTGAGGTTAATCGTTTAACCGAACCTGTCCACGATGATAGGGCCCGGGTGGGCGGCTGTCAACTCGCCGGCAAGGGGCCGCCCGAGCCGAGACCCGGCCCTTGCCCCGGCCCATGCACGTCCGCATCGTCCTGGCGCACGCCGTGCGCGCGCGACGGCGGTGGTGGGCTGCGCGCGCGACGGCGGTGGTGGGCTGCGCGCGCGACGGCGGTGGTGGGCTGCGCGCGCGGCCGTGCCGACACCCCCACGCGACAACTTGCAGCACGTGGTATACAAGAAACTGGAACGAAAGCACGTCCGCCCCGATCCCCGTCCACGCTGGCGGGCTTCCTCATATCCAGCCTGCGGCCTTGTGGGGCGGGTCGCGACTCGATTCGACGCACAGAAGGAGACTTCATGAAGCGTTTCTTCGCAGCAATCGCAGGCCTTTCGCTCGCGGCCATGGCCATCGCCCAGACCACCTTCCTCACGATCGGCACCGGCGGCGTCACGGGCGTCTACTACCCCGTCGGTGGCGCCACGGCGCGCATCGTCAACGAGGCCGGCGTGGGCCTGCGGCTCACGGTCGAGTCGACGGCCGGTTCGGTCTTCAACATCAGCGCCATCCGCGACGGCCAGCTCGATCTGGCGTTGGCGCAGTCCGACGTCACCTTCCAGGCCTTCAACGGGCAGGCCGCCTTCGATGGCAACCCCTTCGAGGGTCTGCGGCCGCTGATGGGTCTCCACGCCGAGCCGATGCACCTGGTGTGTCTGGACGGTTCCGGCGTGAACGAGTTCGCCGACATCGCCGGCAAGCGCGTCTCGCTCGGCGCTCCCGGCTCGGGCGTGCTGTTCACCGTGCAGGCGATGCTCGCGGCCAAGGGCCTGAGCGAGGCCGACGTCAGCGCCGAGTACCTGCGCCCGGCGGAGGCGCCCGACTTCCTGCGTGACGGCCGCATCGACTGCTTCTTCTACACCGTCGGCATCGGCGGCGCCGCCATCCGCGACATCATGGCCACCACCGACGCCAAGCTCGTGCCGCTCGCCGATCCCGAGTTCGCCGCGCTGATCGAGGAGCTGCCGTACTACGCCTTCGCCACCGTGCCGGCCGGCACCTACGGCGCCCGCCAGCCCGATCCCGTCACGCTGTTCGGCGTGAAGGCCCTCTTCGTCGGCAGCACGGCGATGCCCGACGACCAGGCGTACGCCATCGTCAAGGCCGTGCTGGACAACCTGGCGGCGTTCCAGGCGATCCACCCGGCGCTGGCCAACCTGACCGCCGAGGACTTCCTCTCCGGCCTCGGCGCGCCCATGCACCCGGGCGCCGAGCGCGCGTACCGCGAGGCCGGCCTGCTGCAGTGACGGCCGGCAGGCGGTCGTACCCTGAGGGCCGAGCGATCGGCCGCTCGGCCCGACCGCCCGCACCCTGACGTTGGCCCGGCCCCGGGGCGCCGCCTCAGCGGCACTTCCCCGGGGCCGTTCCTCGCCGACGGCCCCGGCCCCGTCGTTCGCCAACACGCCGTTCGTCAGCACCCCGAGGAGAACCCGTATGGCCCGACGCCCCGACGACGAGGACGCGCGGCCCGCCGAACCGCCGGTCCCCGTCACGATCGACCAGATCATGGCCGAGGCGGCGCAGGACGAGGGCGCGGCAGAGGCTGCCAAGATGGTCGAGGACGTGGAGGCGGGCGGCCGCGATCCGAACGCCCTCATGAAGCGGGTGATCTTCGCGATCGCCCTCGCCTGGTCGCTCTTCCAGCTCTCCATCGCCAGCGTCATCGTGCTCGACGCGACCCGCTCGCGCGCCATCCACCTGGCGTTCGCGCTGCTGCTCGTCTTCCTGGTGTTCCCGGCGCGGCGCAAGAACGGCGCCAAGAAGATCCCCTGGTACGACTACCTGGCGGCGCTCGCGTCGACGGCCGGCGTCCTGTACCTGGTCTTCGATTACACCGGCATCCAGCTGCGCTACGGCCTCACCATCCCGCGCGAGGTGGTCATCGGCAGCGTCACGCTCCTGCTCCTGCTGGAGGCCACCCGCCGCAGCCTGGGGCCGGCGCTGGCGGTGATCGGCAGCATCTTCATCCTGTACGCCATGACGGGCCCGCGCGGCGCCATCCCGTACACGCTGCCCGACCTCATCGCCCATCGCGGCTACCCGATCGAGCGCATCATCGGACAGATGTACGTCTCGACCGAGGGCGTGTTCGGCGTCGCGCTCGGCGTCTCCGTGCAGTTCGTCTTCCTGTTCGTCCTGTTCGGCAGCATGCTCGACCGCGCCGGGGCCGGCAAGTTCTTCATCGACCTCGCCAACTCGCTGCTGGGTACCTTCCGCGGCGGCCCGGCCAAGGCCTCGGTCGTCGCCTCGGCGATGACCGGGATGGTCTCGGGCTCGTCGCTCGCCAACGTCGTCACCACCGGGACCTTCACCATCCCGCTGATGAAGCGCTCGGGCTACCCGGCCCACAAGGCCGCCGGCATCGAGGTGGCGGTGTCCACCAACGGGCAGCTCATGCCACCGGTCATGGGCGCGGCGGCGTTCATCATCGCGGAGTTCACCAACGTGCCCTACCTCGAGGTGGTCCGTGCCGCCTTCGTGCCGGCCGTGGTCTCCTTCATCGCCCTCTTCTTCATCGTCCACCTCGAGGCCCTCAAGCTGGGGCTCAAGGGCATCGACCGGGCGCAGCTGCCGTCACGCTGGCGCACCTTCATCGAGGGCATCCACTACCTGGCGCCGCTGTTCGTGCTCATCTACTACCTGGTCATCGCCCGCTCCTCGCCGGCGTTCGCGGTCGTGTGGGCCATCGCCACGCTGGTCGTGCTCATGCTGGCGCAGGCGCCCGTGCGGGCCCGGCTGCGCGGCGAGCCGATCGGCCCGGCGCTGATCGCCGGCGTCGGCGACGTCATCCGCGGCCTCGAAGCCGGGGCCCGCAACATGGTCGGCATCGCGGTGGCGGTGGCGACCGCCGGCATCGTCGTCGGCACCGTCAACCTGACCGGCCTCGGCCTGCGTCTCACGGAGATCATCCAGTCCGTCGCCAACGCCATGGCCAGCGTGCTCGGGCTCGTCGTCCTGCCGCTGGTGCAGGCGTTCGGCGCCAACCCCGACGCGGCCTCCAACACCCTGACCTTCTCGATGGTGCTCGTCATCACCGCCATCGCCAGCCTCATCCTCGGCCTCGGGTTGCCCACGACCGCCAACTACATCGTCATGGCCACCCTGACGGCGCCGGTGATCTACAACCTGGGCCAGCAGTTCGGCATGGGCTTCCCACTCCTGGCCGCGCACCTCTTCGTCTTCTTCTTCGGCATCCTGGCGGACGACACCCCGCCCGTGGGCCTGGCCGCCTACGCGGCGGCCGCGATCGCGCACTCGAACCCCATCCGCACCGGCATCCAGGGCTTCACCTACGACATGCGCACGGCCATCCTGCCGTTCATGTTCATCTTCAACACCCACCTGCTGTGGATCGGCATCGACTCCGTGTGGGAGGGCGCGATCGTCTTCTTGTCGGCGGTGCTCGGGATGTTCGCCTTCGGGGCCGGTACCCAGAGGTGGCTGATGATCAAGACCCGCTGGTACGAGCAGATCGTGCTGCTGGCGGTCGCCTTCATGCTCATCACCCCCACGCTCACGACGGACTTCGTCGGCCTGGCGCTGGTGGTCCTGGTCTTCGCCTCGCAGTGGCTGCGCAGGCGCGCCATGCCCTCGCTCGGTGCCGGCGTTTGATCTCGCTGCCGTAACTCGTCCTCGCCGCGGCGGCGTTGGCGCTGTGGCCGTGGAGCGGGCGCGTGTGGGCGCGCGGCGGCCGGCCTGCGAGCCCCGCCGCTAGCGCGTCAGCGCGCGTCCCTGGCGGCGTCGCGCGAGGAGGCGCCAGCGGGGGCCGGGCCTTCGAGCGCCCGGAAGAGCCGCGCGTGATCGTCGATCAACTCGGCGGCCGCCGCGTCGATCGACGGCCTGGGCGCCCCCTCGCGCACGGCCGCCTCGAGCGCCTCCGCTCCGCGCGTCAGGTCCGTCGCCCCCAGCCCGCTCGCGAGCCCGCGGAGGGTGTGCGCGAGGCGCTCGGCGGTCGCCAGGTCGTCGCGCGCCAGCGCCTCGCGCAGCCGGCGCGGGAGGTCGCGCTGGTCGTCGAGGAAGCCCGACAGGAGCTTCAGGTAGAGGTCGGGGCGACCGCGGGCGTAACGCAGGCCGCGGTCGACGTCGAGCCCGGGCACGCCGCGCGGGAGGCCGGCGGGCGCGGCCGCGGGGGTCGCCGGCGAGGAAGCCGCGGCGGCTGCCGGGGTCGCCTCGACCGGCGCCGAGCCG